>NZ_JAMPKD010000032.1:0-58938 GCF_039961915.1 Trichocoleus sp. DQ-A2 | reverse complement strand
TAATCCCGGTACTGGAACCTGGACAAGTGGTGATTATGGACAATGCTACCTTTCACAAGGGCGGGCGGATTGAGCAGTTGATTCGAGCGGCTGGTGCTCAACTTTGGTATTTATAGCGTTACGCAAATACGTTAGGACATTGTTTGAAAGCAGCATCAACACAATCGCGAACGCTATCAAACTCATCCCAGCGTTGCCGCATCCAATTTTTCAGCACACTCCACCAATGCTCGATCTTGTTCAAGTCTGGAGAATAGGGAGGCAGATACCAGATTTCACACCCGGCTTCTGTGACAATTTCCTCAATCGTCTGAGAATGGTGGAAACTAGCATTATCAATGACAATCACATCCCCTGGGTGCAATTGCGGGACCAGACACTCTCCTAACCACTGCTCAAACAAGTCCCGATTACAGGAGCCGACAAAGGTCATCGGTGCAAATAACTTTCCGAGTTTGAGTGCGGCAATCCAACTGACTCGCCCAGTGCGTTTGCCACACTTGAGGGCATAGAAGCGTTTTCCCCTCTGGCAGTAGCCATAGGGATAGTCATCTCGGTTATCGATGCCTGCTTCATCCACGTATACGACTTGAGGATAGGGGATACGCTTCAATCGGGCTTGAAAGGCTTGACGCTTGGACTCATCCGGTTCTCGATACCCATATGTTTTTTTTTACGGGTCAAACCAATCTTTTTTAGGGCATGGCTGATGTTTTGCTGCGTCACTTTATCGCCCCACAGCTTCGCCATCTGCGCCTGGGTCTTGCCTCCATACTGTTGAGCAAACGCTCGAAAGCGTTCCCAATCAGTAATTTTATGGCGACAGCCTTTTTGAAAGTGGGTGATGGCTTGACAATCCCCCGTTTGTGCTTCCCGCTTCAGCCATAGGTCTAGGCTATTACGACTGATGTTAAACATCTTCGCTACGTTTGTTTTGCGTTCTCCTCGTTTAACCGCTTCGATTGCTTTTTGGCGCAGGTCATAGGTGTAGGGAGCAGGCATGGTGACTCCTGAGTCCTCTTCTCTCCCTAGAATAACGTCCTAACGCATCTGTGTAATGCTATACCACCTTACTCCCCCGACCTCAACAAAATTGAGAACTGCTGGTCTTGGCTCAAGAGCCGCATCCGCAAACAACTCGACCAGTTTAATTGTTTGCGAGATGCAATCGAGCATGTCTTATGCTTGTCGTCCTAATTACCTTGGCGATTGCTATACTTACCAGCATGACGATTGAGTAGTTATGACAGATATAAGAAACCCTCCCTAGTTTGGGAGGGTAATTATTACTGAGTTGTAGGTTCTAGTTGCTACTTACCTGCTAATTCTCTTGTTAGCCTTAACTCTGTCTTCAGTGATTCAATCTCAGATTTTAAGGCTTCATTCTCTGCCTTCAAGCGTTCTACTTCGCTTAGTTCTTTCTGTTGTTCTTTGTGGCGCTCATGAGCCTGTCTGATGACCTGTTTACGGGTATCTATGCTCATATATTTCTGATATGTATCAGTATGCACCTGTACTGTATGTCCCATGTTATTTGTCATCTCCTTAACAGGGATTCCCAACACATGACCTCTGATAGCGTAAGCATGGCGTAATGTGTGAGGAGTGAAGGGGATTTTAAGGTTTTTGAATCTACGGCAAACTAAAGAAGTCCTATCGTCTAAATTACTTATTGAACAAGGCATTTTTACATTTTTCAGGTTAAATTCTTCTACCCATTCGGGATGCAATGGAAACACTACACGATTACCAGTCTTCAGTCCTTCGGTAAGCGATTCATCCAAAGTAATTACATTGTCAGTGTTAGCGGGGTCTAAGAACTTAGGGATATCAATTGCCCATACCTCATGCGGTCTCAAACCATAAGTGGCGAGTATACCATAGAGCCAGCGCCATGACTCCCATTGAGAACCTGGACAGTATTTTGATGGTTGAAATGTTAATCGGTATTGTTTAACTTCCTCATCCGTTGGCGGCTTTTTATCTTTAGGCTTGTAACCACTCTTTAGACCTTTGAAGTTATAGTCAAAACCAATGGTGTTGCAGAAGATAGATAACGCGCTTACAAGGCTTAACCGTTTATGATCACCAGTTTCTGTAGCTTGAACAAGTTGGTCAATTAACTCACCTGATAATGGCTTATCAGTTGGTAAAGCTTTAAGTTGTTTTAACCATTTTTTGAAAGTAGTTTCACTCTGCCTGCCACGCTTCTTTACAAGGAAGTATTTAACCTTAAACTCCTCAATTAATTCACCAATAGTCTTAGGTGTTTCAGTTGTTTTTGATTCTGTTTTTTTCGCTATCTCAGAATCAAACCACTGCCAGGTAAATGTTTTGTGTAGTAAGTGGTGTCCAATCTGCCTAGCGTACTTATCAGCTAGAGTTAACCCATCAACAGACCATGAACAGTTAGCACCTAATTTGTATTGTTTAGTAGACCTTCCAGCAACAGTAGGCTTATCACCATCTCTCAGAGGTGCTGAGAACTGTAGAGCAATGGTGTTACCCACTCTGACTAACTGAACCTTTACGCCATCAGTTTTGAGGTTGACCTTAGTGGTTTGGAGTCTTTCTAGCAGCTTCTTTTGTAGGTGTTCCGTGCGAAGTGCTTCTTTCTTCCTATGGGCTGGATAGCTAAGGTCTTTTCTCAGGCTATCGGGGATCTCTAAATCCCCCATTAGTTCATCTGTACTAACGCTGGATTCCTTATGCAGTTTGGTCTTTGGCATTTATTACTTATTGCTTAGGTTTAACTTGAGAATGTGGCGCTTTTGGGTGCTGTGGCGATCCGCTCGTCTTGCCCTATCCCTTGGTGGTACTCACTATTCAAAGTTAAACTCCAGAAATAAAGATGTCAACCGGGGGTTCACAAATGCCCGGTCTGCATTACTATCCTTGGCGACGCGATGATGTCCCAAGCGACTATCGACAGCAGTGGGATGCATTTGAAAGTCAATACTTGGCGCTACTGCGATCGCGTGCAGATGAAGCAACGAAGGCAGGAATTAGTACCGAATTCACCCAAAGCCTTGGCAGTCGGGGTGAAAACATCTGTGACTTAGCCCAAACTTGGGGTGCCGATCTCATCGTAATGGGGCGTCGGGGTCGTTCTGCAATTGGTGAGTTAGTTCTCGGTAGCGTCAGCAATTACGTCCTCCATCATGCCCCCTGCTCGGTTCTGGTTGTCCATCGTTGAGTTTGTAAATAACACGGTTTGGTTGTTTTAGAGGAACGAGGGCAAGACGAGCAACAGCGATCGCAGCATTGCTATTTACTTGTCATACCCCTGTCACATTGCCGACTTATGCTTGTTTTTAAGAAGCATGGTGAAAACCCTTCTCACACCCATCAGTTAGACGATGCCCTTTCAGCGGAAGAGATGAAAGGGCATTTTTTTTACTAAGCGATCGCGCAAGTGAATGTCACTCATTTGAGCTACCTCAAATAAGGTTCGCTCAAAAAAGCGACTGGAAACCCACCTTGAACAATCGCTATACATAAATCTATCTACCACTCAAGAACTGCTTACTCATCAGTGAGATTCTGCCTTCTTTATAGAAGGCTTTTTTGTGAAATTGCGATTCATCCCAATGAGCGTAGGGACACGGCATTGCCATTGGGACATGGCAATGCATCTGGATTCATCTTGGCATCTCGTAGCGGCGAGGCATTGGGTAATAATTCCTCCCCGACTAAAAAATTGGCTGAGTTTGTCAGTTCATCTGAAAATGCCCCGGAAACAGCTCAATTTGTAAAGCATAGTGGTAAGAAATCACTGAAATACTTATCTTTTTCGCACAATGATGAGTAAGACACACTGCCGTAGGAATCGGTAAAACCAGAAGCCGGGAAGCGATCGCTGTAAAACCATGCCAAATCAAGGAGGCGGACATGGCATCCCGTTATGGATTGGTTGATAGGAGTCAATTAAACTGGCTCATTCTTTATCGTCTAGGGATGATCGCCTGTGCGCCACTCGCTGCCGAGTTGATTGGCAGTGCATTTAATATCTGGTACAACCTGACCCAGATTCAATTGCTGCTGACTCCCGCGCAGAATAGAGTCTTTGTCAATACTCTGTTGATTTACAACGTTGTCGTCTACCCAGTCGCTCTGTTCCTCTGGGTGCAGCTCGTGCTGTCGCTACAGCGACCTTTACAACAGATCCTGCACCAGCAAACCATGAGAGCCGAGCATCTGATTAAAGCCAGACAACGAGCGATTAATCTGCCGTGGTGGGGAATGCTTATAGCCGGAATCGGTTGGCTATTGTGCATTCCCGCATTTCTACTCCCCCTGCATTATGCTCCGGGAACGCTCGACCGGCGCGTATTCTTGCACCTGTCGATTTCGGTGATTGTTGCAGCACTGATTGCGGTTCCTCAAGGTTTTTTTATTCTTGAGCTGTTCACCCAGCGACTGTTGTACCCGTTGCTGTTTCAAGAAGCTCACCCGGCGGAAACACCGGGGGCTTTCCCCCTCTCGCTTCGGCAACGAGGACTCGTGTGGGCAATATCTGCTGGGGTATGTCCGATTGCTTCGCTATTACTTTTAAGCTTGACCGCTAGTTCATCCGCAACGCCCGATCCCTGGTTTACCATCGCCGTCGGGGTGTTGGGTATGGTCTTCGGGTTTAGCAGTGCTTTGATGGTCGGTCAATTAGTCGTTGAACCCGTAGAGGAGCTACAACAGGCGGCTCGGATGGTAGCATCTGGGAACCTTAATATCCACATTAAATTGCTGCGAGCCGATGAATTTGGCCCTTTAATTGATGATTTTAACGACATGATTGAGGAGTTGCGAGACAAACAACGCTTGCAAGAAACCTTTGGTCGTCATGTCGGTCAAACCGCTGCCCAACAGATTCTCCAGCGCGATCCCAGCTTGGGCGGCGTCGAGCAGGAATTAACAATTATGTTTGCCGATATCCGCAACTTTACAGCCCGGAGTGCGGTTTCCTCTCCCCAGCAAGTCGTGGCGATGCTGAACTTGTTCCTGACTGAAATGGTAAAAATTGTTGAGCAGGAACATGGGGGAATGGTAAACAAATTCTTAGGGGATGGCTTTATGGCGCTGTTTGGCGTCGGAGATGATCCCCACAATCATGCTACCAAGGCTGTTGCAGCGGCTCAAAAAATGCTCGCCAGCCTGCAATCGATTAATAGCGACTTAGCAAAACAGGGACAAGCTCCTTTAGCAATGGGAATTGGCATTCATACGGGATCTGTGGTGTTAGGCAGTATCGGCTCACCCCAGCGATTGGAGTACACTGCGATCGGAGATCCGGTGAACGTCGCCTCGCGGATCGAATCTTTGACCAAAGAACTTGGAACACCGTTGCTGCTGAGTGCGGCGACTCATCAGCAATTACCCTCGACGATTTCGACTCAAGAATTGCCTCCCCAGCAGGTAAAGGGGCAACCCCACCCGATTATTGTGTATTGCCTAAAGGAATAGTCGGTATTCATGGCGGCAATTCTCATTTGGGTGCAGTACGGTTGAACCCCACCCCTGCCCCTCCCCGTAAACGAGGAGGGGTTGAATATTCTCCCCTCTCCGTGGAGGTCGAGGGGTTGGGGTGAGGTTCCGAAATTTATTGCGCTGGTGCGCTCTGTTGGGTAACGGCACCGGAAAAAACTACGATTTTACAAGGGTTTCAGGAGTTGTATCCGTGAATTATGCCTCCATGCATTAGCTGTTTAATCGGCTAGTTCGTGGTACGGTTTTAGATCCGTTGATGTCTCAAGAGTTTTATACTCCTCCAAATGCATCCACCCAGCCTAAACCCCAAACACTTTCAGGAATTAGCCTTAGACAGCGGTATTGACCGCGATCTGGCTTTGCTCAACTTCATCTCATTGGAAGGAGACGCCTTTTATGAGTATTTGTTGATCTCCAATCGCATTCCCCGGACGAATACTGGGATGGTGAGCAGTTGGTGGCTGCATCGCTATGCTCATGGGGCGAAAGGAGGCTGGTGGTGTTCGGGACTCGATCCCCTTAACGATTGGCGGTTGATGGAGTGGGGGTGTTATAAGCCGAACCATCCCAGACCAGATAAAAAGGGTAAACTCATCAAGTACGAGCATCCGCCCTGCACGCCGACACGGATTTTTTGTCTGAGAGTGCCGCTTCATATCTGGCAGCAGACGGCATCGCGCTACGGCGTCCCCATGCCAGAGAAGATTGCGATCGCTCAAAACGGAGAAGCGCTGGGATTTTGGCAGTGGGTGCTAGAGATGAAAATTCCGACGATCCTTTGCGAGGGAGCAAAAAAAGCAGCGGCTTTGTTAACCCAAGGATATGCTGCGATCGCTTTACCGGGCATTACTAGCGGCTACCGCGTCACCAAAGACTTTCAAGGCAATGTTCTTAGCCGACAATTAATTCCAGACCTTCTGGCGTTCACGCGACTCAAACGCACTTTTTTTATCTGCTTTGACTACGAAACTCAACCCAAGACCATCAAAGCAGTCAATCAAGCGCAAACTCAACTGGGCGAACTGTTAGAGGAACAAAAGTGCCCGGTCAAAATTATCCGGCTTCCCGGATTACAAAAAGGCGTTGATGATTTTATAGTCGCCCAAGGCGCTGCCGCCTTCCAGACAGTCTATGAAGCCAGCCTCAACTTAGAAACTGACCTGGCTAAAAGCAAACCCCACACCGAGTTAACCTATTCCCCCGCACTCACCCTCAACCGGCGCTACCTGGAAAAATTGCCTTTTCCCACCTCTGGATTAGTCGGAATCAAGTCTGCGAAAGGAACCGGGAAAACCACTGCGCTGGTATCGCTGATCCAACAAGCGAAAAATAGAGGCGATCGCGTCCTGCTACTCACCCATAGAATCCAGCTAGGGCAGTTCTTGTGCGAAAAAATTGGAGTGAACTGGATTAATCACCGCACACTCGAAAAACGGGATAAAAACCCGGATAACTTATTACCCATTGCCCCATCTTTAGGACTCTGTATTGATTCCATTTGGAAGCTGAACCCAGAACATTGGCAAGGCGCGATCGTGATTCTGGATGAAGTTGAGCAATCCTTATGGCATCTCCTCAACAGCGACACTTGTAAAGACAAGCGAATCAAGATACTAAGAGTCTTCCAGCAGCTAATTTCCACCGTCCTGCAAACTGGTGGTTTGGTTATCGCCCAAGATGCTGACTTATCAGACCTTTCCTTAGACTACCTGAAGGGACTCGCAGGAATTAAAATTGAGCCGTGGGTTGTATTAAATGAGTGGAAGCCTGATGGCTGGGATGTCACCTTTCACAACACCCCAAACCCAACCCTGCTAATACAACAGTTGGAACTCGATCTGATAGCCGGACGGAAGTGTTATGTCACAACCGATAGTCGTTCCGGTCGTTACAGTTCAGAAACCATCGATCGCTACATCAAACAACGTCTAGAACAGTTCCTTCGACAATACCCCAAGACCTTAGTCGTCAGTTCTCAAACAACCAGCACTCCTGGTCATGAGGCGGTCAATTTTGTTGAAAGCATCAACCAAAAAGCCTTAGACTATGACGCAGTTTTTGTGACTCCTAGCCTAGGTACGGGAGTCAGCATTGACGTGGAACATTTCGACCGGGTTTATGGAATTTTTCAAGGCGTAATCCCAGACTCGGAAGCACGACAAGCATTAGCCAGAGTTCGTCAGAGCGTGCCGCGAATTGTTTGGTGTGCCAAACGAGGCATTGGCATGATTGGCAGTGGTAGTAAGAATTATCGGGTACTGTCTCACTGGTACCAGGAAAATCAGAAAGAAAACCTAGCTTTGATGAGTCCGCTTCATCCAGTTGATGTTGATTTGCCTTTAGTTTATGACTTAATTCACCTCAGAAGTTGGGCAAAATTTGCAGCCAGAGTAAATGCTTCGATTACTCTGTACCGTCAATCGATGTTAGAAGGATTAATCGCTGAAGGACATCAGGTAAATGTCATGAGCGATGCTCCCCCTTACGAGCGTCTCAGAGAGCTACGGATGGCGCTTTTAGCAGCAGCTCCTCGCGATTGGGAAACTTCTAAGAAGCTGGTTCGAGAAATTGTTAAAATTCAACAAGAATTTGAAGTGCGCCGCAAAAAGACTAAATCTATCAAGCATCAAATTGTCAAAATTCGGAATCAAATTGAATTACAAGCAGCGAGTGCAGTTGCGAATTCTCCAGACATTGAGCGCAGAGAATATGAGCGTCTGTTAACCAAGCGTTCTTTGACAGATGAGGAGCGAAATCAAGTGCAGAAATACATCTTGAAACAGCGCTATGGGGTAGAAGTGACTCCTCAATTAAAGTTACGGGACGATCGGGGATATTATTCACAGTTGTTGGTTCATTACTATTTGACTCACGAAAGCGAGTATTTTCAACTACAAGATCAACAAGAATGGCATCAGCAGTTGGAAAGAGGCGAGGGTAAAGTTTTCCTGCCAGATTTGAATACTTACACTTTGAAAATAGAGGCACTTAGAGCATTAGGAGTGCTGCAATTTATCCATCCGGAGCGTGAATTCAAAGAAACTGATTTAGACTTAGTTGAACTCAAAGCGACTGCACTCCGGTGTAGCAAACACATTAAACGTGCTATCGGAATCAGCATTCCGATGGAAACCGAAAAAGAGCGCCTAAGTTGCATAAAAGTGCTTAGCAAGGTTTTGAATTTACTCGGCTTAAAGCTAAGGTCATTTAAAAGAAAAGAAAATGGATATAAAAATCAAATAAAAGTTTATAGAATTGACTCAAAAACTCTTGATGATGGCAGGAACGAAATCTTTGAAGCGTGGCGTTACAGGGAAGGCTTGATAGAGGAGAGTGTTTCCAACCAGAGAGTTTTCACCCTGAAATCTGAAAGATGTACTACCCCATGCAAACCAACGCTATTTCATTCCCAGCGATAAACGGATGAACGGGGAGCAACACCGATGCAACAACCAGCAATTTTAAGAGTTTTTGTATTTAAAGTTACAAATTTAGTTCATACAGAATTCAGCCTTAAGTGCAAGTAAGACATTCTATAGGGATGAAGCTGTAAGTTAAAGGCTGCCCTTAAATGTAAAACAGGGAACAAACGACGGGGAATATTACCTGTAGGGAATTCCAACCACTAGACACAGCGATCGCAATCGGGTCAATAGCCAAACCCGGCTTTAGCTGAGCAAGCTCCCTAAGCAGTCTTTCTTTACGCTGCTAGGTGCTTAGGCTTACTTAGGCTAGCGCAGGGATGAGTGCGATTGTTTCACAAAGCCGTTTGCGCGATCGCATTTACATACATCTAACCAGAATTTAGAAATAGGCACGTATGACAATAAGCATAATTGTTCATGGTGGAGCAAAAACCATTACAGAGGGCAAGGTTGAAGCCAATCATGCAGGCTGCTTGGCAGCAGTAGAAGCAGGTTGGACAGTGCTTCGCAGTGGAGGCAGTGCTGGAGAAGCCGTTGAGGCAGCCATCCGTGTTCTCGAAACTGACCAGACGTTTAACGCCGGATTTGGTGCAACTCTCAACAGTGAAGGAGAGGTAGAGCTAGACGCGGCGATGATGGAGGGCGATCGATTGGGTTGGGGAGCGGTAGCAGCAGTTCAAGGAGTGCGTCATCCAATCTCGGTGGCACACAAGATTATGGATGAAAAAGCCCGGTTCCTAGTAGCGCGGAGCGGCGAACGCTTCGCTGCTGAACACGAGATGGAGATGTGTGCAAAAGAAGACCTGATCAGTGAGGAGCAGCGACAGGAGTGGGAAGAGGAGCAAGAAGTTATCGATCGCCCCAACACCGTCGGTTGTGTAGCTCTAGATGCTAGCGGCACCATAGTTGCCGGAACCTCAACTGGGGGCACTACAGGTCAGCCACAAGGTCGTGTTGGCGACACAGCCCTGGTTGGTTGCGGCTTATACGCTGATAACCACTTGGGCGGTTGCTCAACGACGGGTGATGGCGAGTCAATTATCCCAGTGGTTCTTGCCAAGACAGCGATTGATTTTTTGGCTGGAGACACCCATCCAGAGGAAGCCGCACAGAAGGCGATTGACACTCTTGTCTCTAAGGTTGAAGGAGAGGCTGGCTGCATCCTGATAGACCGTCAGGGACGTATTGGGTGGTCGTACAACTCGTCTGACATGGCGGTAGCTTATATGACCGCAGAAATGGACAAACCAGTGGCGTTTATCAAGAAAGAAGAAGAAAACAACTCAAAAGTAGCATCCTTTGAGCCACATACAGAACAGATGCAGACGACTCACTCACCAGCCGCATAATCGAGTTGGCTACCCATTTAAGACGGGATGGAACCCCACCCCAACCTTTGTGAGATGCTAGCAGTTCAGATACCCGACTTCTTGGAGAAGTCGGGTATCTCGTATTCAGTTCAGCTCAGATTGAGGCGGTGATGCAAGTAGCTAGAAAAGCTCAAATTGCTGAATGATAACAATTCATTCATTCTCTAAGCAAAAGTTGTGTGGGCATTTTATCAGCTTTGCTTATCTTCCCATTTCTCCTGAAGTGAATACTCCCTAGGAAGATGATAGAAAAATTGGTTTATTGAGAGAATACTGATTGTTTGCTGTGCAGCTTGCTTTTACTTCATAGGGGTAATTTTTTATGAACTCAACATACGACTTTCAATACTTTCAGGGGAATTCTCTTTCCGATCTGTTTGCTCAAGACATCACAGATGGGCGGTATGCATTTATCCTAAATTACCCGGCGACTGCGACTTGGGCTGCTTACCCTAACAATAAAAAATACTATATTCAAGACGGTAGTAGTGAAGCCACCAAAACTTCCTTCGATAAAATTTGCCAGAAGGAACCTTGGAAAAATCTAGCGGTGTTAGGCGATCTCCTTCCAGGAGTTATCATCAGTTCGCCAGAAGACGCGCTGATTAACTATTGGCGGGAACATTTTGGTTTCAGCTACAAAAACATAGAGAGGATAGACTGCTCAACTTATCTGGATGAACTCAGCCAGATAGATACTCCGGAAGAATCTCAAAGCGATCGCTTTGACAAACTCATCACTCTATTTCCCTTCGATCATCTCAAACCAGAAAAACACGCTGTTCATCCGGATACTCACTACCGCTTGCTTAGCAAAGTAGCGCTAGCCGATCTGGGGATACAATGTCCAAAATATAAAACCTACAATCTGCACCAAATTAGCCTGGAAGACATTCAGCTACCACAATTCCCATACTTGATTAAAACCTCCCACGGACTCTCAGGCGAAGGTACTTATATTATCAAAAGCGCCAGCGAGTTAAACTACTGCTTGCATGAATTAAGGAAATACCTAGAGATTAAGTTCGTGGATACGATTATTGTTTCGGAATTTGTCAAGAATGAAGTGCAGAACTACTGCGTGCAGTTCTATGTCAGCAAGACAGGAGAGATTACGCTGATTGGCACTACAACCCAACTTGTCACTCCAGAAGGCAATTATTTAGGAGGACTCATTCACTACCGAGAAACCGACATGAGCAAGTTCTTTGAGATGATTGCTGCGGTTGGTAAGTATGCTCATCAACAAGGGTATTTCGGCGTGATTGGCTTTGATGTATTGGAAGATAAAGACGGACAACTCTATGCAATCGATGCCAATTTTCGAGTGAATGGATCGACTCCACTCTGCTTACAGCGTCATACTTTGCTGGGACTGGGAAAAGAAGTCGCTAAGTATTCTAGCGATTATCGGATGGATGGGACATTAGAGTCCATTCTTGCCACGTTGAAACCAGAATTGGAGCGTAAAGATTTTACGATATTGTCAGCTTTGGAGAAGGTTAAATACGGGAAAATCTACACCGAAATTTACGGAATTGTTGCTGGAGAAACGACCGAAGAAATGCAACAGATCGAGCAGAGTTTACAACATAAAGGATTACACATACTCAGTTAGAGGTTACTGGAGAGCTGATTTAAATACCGGGTATTAACTGTTGAATCTTTGTCAATAGTTATACTCTATGTATTCAGAACCCCGACTTCTTAGAGAAGTCGGGGTTCTGACGTTCACGAATCAGTAGGACTGCTTCATATATAAGGGCTGCCTAGTAGCAATAATGACTGTTCTCAATACTGACTCGCTCAAACTTCTACGTTTCAGCTTCATTTTTATTCGATTTTGCTGATTGCAATACTATCCAACCAGCACTAGCGATTAAGGCACTAATCACTAAAAAGCCAATATCATAAGCTAACGTATGCGAACCCGGTCTGACATGATGAATGCCTAAAATCTGATGATCGATAACTCCTTCAATAAGATTGAACGCTCCAAATCCTAGTAATAGTGAACCAATAAAGGTTGGTGCTGACAAAGAATGACTTTGTTTTGCGGCTCGCCAAAACAGAAAAAGCCCAATTAATGTTAATAGCCAATCAAACAGATGAAACAACCCATCGCCAAGAGTATTTAGTTCCAAACCGGCAACGGTAGCATCAGTTTTAACACTGGAAAACATATGATGCCATTGTAATAATTGATGAATGACAATCCCATCAAAAAATCCAGCCTGACTCATTCCTAACACAATACCAGCCACAATCAGAGGGCGGCGATCGCGCTGATGGACGGAAGAATTTCCTTGGCTACTCGCCTGGGATGTAGTTTGGTTTGAAGTCATGGCAATACCTCTGTAACAACCTCAGCGCGTACAGCACTCGCAACGAAAACGAATTCTTGAGTGCGGTTCGTTATTGACGATGGGGAGAAGAATTTGACTCCCAGAAAATAAACGGAAGCGGAAACAGACCTATCTTCGGGATTAGGCTGCTTCAATTGTTCCGCTTCCTCTCAGAAATTACATCTAACTCCTAGAGGATTGACGATTGTTTTTTGGTATACAAGCTGGGCTAATTCCCTGGCGTTGAGCAGCGATCGCATTTTAGGCTATTGGCAAAATCCACACTAGAAAGTATTCGGTTGCGTCCTCCGCTGCTGAAGTCAGCTTGTTAGCCTAGAGAAGCGACAAATCGCCAGCATCTTTACTGAAAATTAGAACCACCAATAATTGTTGAAGTTGGTTTTAATCAGGTAAAAATAGCACTCTTCGGATCTTTCAAGAAAGAACCAAGAAAGAACGGAATTTTATCAGCAGGACTTGAGACCTGATTTTTGTCATGGCTGTACTCACAACATCTATTCAGAACACTCATCCGATTACAGAACTCTATGTGTTTGGCGACAGTCTCTCGGATGCGGGGACGGTGTTCCGAGCGACAGGAGGAATGTATCCACCCAACCCACCTTACTTTCAGGGGCGTTACTCAAATGGTCGGGTTTGGGTTGAATATCTTGCCCTTTGCCTGCATCTCGGCTCGAATCAAACCAAAAATTTTGCTTACGGAGGAGCAACTTCTGGAAATGATCGCAACAGTTTTGTCCCTGGTTTGCTAGCTCAGGTGCAATCGTTTATCCAAACACATCAACCGCTGAATTCAGAGGCACTGTATGTGTTATGGGCGGGGGGAAATGATTATTTACAGGGAGTCAGCAACGCTACAATTCCTGTTGAAAATATCACTAAAGCGATCGCTTCTCTGGCTAATAAGGGTGCTAAAAAGCTCCTAGTGGTAAACTTGCCCGATTTGGGACAGTTACCCACGACCCGAACCAGTGCAAATGCTGCCCGACTCAGTGCATTAACCCAAGCTCATAATCAAGGTTTGAGGCGATCGCTTAAGGTAGCTCAGCAGCATTCTGACCTTCAGATTGCCACTCTCGATGCCAATCGACTGTATCGAGAAGCGATCGCGAATCCGGCAGCGTTTGGCTTTACTAATGTCCTCAATGCCTGTTTGGCTGGCGCTGGGACTTCTGGCAGTCCAGACCAGTTTTTGTTCTGGGATGGCATTCATCCAACAACAGCGACTCATCGCATTTTAGGGGAAACTGCCTTTGCCGCCATTCAAGAAGCAGGGATGCTCAATTCTCCTTCGGTGCTGTTTGGGTAAACCACTCCATTGAAGCTTGAGCGATCGCGCCTGGAACCGTATGGGGACCATTGAACTCGTGGTACTGCACGTCATAGCTTGCCCGTTGTAACTGCGGCACAATCCGGCGACTGCATCGCTCAATCGGCAACACCGTGTCCCCCTTCCCGTGAGAAATGAATACCTGCGGCTTCCCTTCCTGTCCGGCAGGAGCCATGAATCCCGGTGAGAAGGCAATGATGTGGCTAAACAAGTCGCCATTGGTAATGCCAACCGAGAGAGCGTAGGAAGCCCCATCCGAGAAACCTGCGATCGCTACCTGATTTGGCGCGATCGCGTAACGGCTGAAGGTTTGTGCCAGCGCCCGGTCAATAAAAGTAATATCGGCACCGTACCCACTCCGAATCACGTCCCAAGTTTGTCGGCGCGAGTCTACTGCCAACAAAATTGTCTGGAAGGGATCTGCCAGATGGCGGACGATATTCAGCGCCCCCTCTGAATCGCCTCCTGCCCCATGCAACATCAACACCAGTGGCGCGGGTTGGTCTGCCCGATAGGTTTTGGGTACATAGACGAAACCATCCCGCTGTCCGTCCAGTCCTAGGGGATGCAATCCGGGAGTTGCGGTTGCTGTGGGGCGAGTTGGACGGGATAATAATCGTCCTTCTGTGGCGGAAGAATCAGCTTGCTTTGAACTTTCCATTGTCAATAAATTCTGTTGCAAACAACTAGAGAGTTGAGAGATCGCGAACGGTAAGATCGTGCCTGCTACCCCAAGCCGGAGTAGTTGTCGCCGTGTCCAATAAGCAGGAAAGCTTTTGTATTGCCTCATAGCGATCGCGCAGCGTCCCCGGCTCGTTAGTCATCAGAGAGAGCCATACCTTCACGCTAGGATTTTTAACGGTTTCCTGCCTTAATCTTTGGGAAGATTCAGACTGATTTAATCGCTGGGTTTTATCAGCCTGTTAACTCTAGAAAAGGATAAAACCGTTATTAATTGGAACGTCGATCCAATCAGAAGTATATAGAGCGTTAAATTCTGTAAAACATCAAGATACAGATGTATTCAGAGGAGCTATGTGCGTTTGGGAGCGATCGTCTGGTGAGAAAAAATATAGTTTCGCTACTGGCTGTGTTGGTGGGGCTTTCCTATGCATGGCTCGGGATCTTCACGTCTCTGAACTCTTATTTTTTCAACTATCGTGCAATGACCATTCCTGGCTGGTTTAGGTTAGGGGCAACTATCGCTCTTGGGCTATATCTTCTGGGTGTCTATACGACGGCTCTGGCGTTTCAACAGATTTCAACCCGAAAATCGGCAATTGAGCCATCGTTTTTGGTGTTGGGTTGCATCATCGGTTTGCTGGTTGGCAGTTTACCCTTTTTCCTGAATTTCCTAACTCCAATCCCGTACCTGCTTTATTCTCCATATATTATTTTGCCTATTTCACTTTTGCTATCTTTTTTAGGAATTCGGATTGCTTGTAGATATGAACGAAGTAAATCTAATTCCACGCTAAGAGTTTTATTGTTTAGAGCCTTAATTCCGTGCGCGATCGCCTTAACCTTAATCTGGCTTCACAACGGCAGTTTCCCCAGTGTCAAAGCTCCTGCTGAAGTTCGGCAGGAATGGGCGTACATACAATTTGGGGATTACAAGGAAGTGGTGAACTCAATCAAAACTTGTCAGCCCATTCTAGAACGAGTAGGCAGCGTGAAAGTTGTGGCACCGACCCAAGGCAGAAACTATATTATTTCCGATCCAGGGAGTTCCGGTCATCAGGGGGAATTGACTTTAGAAGTAATCGGAGACAAAGGTGTAGGTGTCGCTAACTTTAACTTCCACATCGTTACTTCAGTTTCACAGGTTCGATTTACCAATCGGGGGAAAACAGAAACAATCGTCTGTCGAAGGTAGGGGAAAATCTGATTTTTTCTGCCCCAACTCGATCGTCCCTGCAAAAGCGATCGCCTCTGCAAAGTTGCTTCATCGACAGATGCCCAAGCGAGTGGCATAACCATTGATTCAACTGTTAATTAGCTGTAGAAAACCGCCTATGGCGTAGTTATGTCGCACCCGGCCAAACACGCATCGCGCTTGCAAAGAGGATTAAAAATTAGAGCGACGTTTAGACTGATTTAGAAAATCCTTTAAGGTAAACCAGAGAGATAAACTTCCTAACATTATCAAACTAGCTCCGAGCGGATAGACGTACCAACGATTATCCTGCTCAACTTTTAGAGACTTAGCTTTTGAATCTTGGACAAATGTATTGATCTGGGAGGTTTTGTTCTCTGTAAAACTAAAACCGTTATTCATTGGAAAGTAGAGTTTCCCGTCAGATGTTTGCAAGACAAGCTGAGTTGATTTTCCATGTTTCTGAACGTTTGCTTTCTCTAATCGATCGAGTGGGAAGGGAGTCACGGTTTCCCCTCGCAAACTCGACACCACGAGTTTACACATACCTAACGATTGGCGACGTTCGCATTCTAAGGTTGCCAGTTGAGGATTCAGCAAAAACATTCCACCCCGGATAACCATAAAAACGCCTAGAACCGTTATCCAGAAGGTTTCTTTCAGATGTACGGAAACGCCCTGAAGTTCAAATGAGGTATATCGCCGCCCTGCTTTTTTGGAATCTTTGTCAGTTCCCATGCTTGTCCTCTCCTGTCGGGCATTGAACAAGATAAGTGCCACTTAGATGAGATACAAGCCCATGTATCCTGACTCCGGTTAGCTCGATAAAACCGCCTATGCCGTAGTTATCTGGCACCCGACCAAAAACGCGATCGCAATAACTTCCGGTTGATGAAGATAGTTAACCCAACGGAGCAAGTAAACTCAAGAGGCAGTTAAGGTTAAGCGCATACAGTTACAGACTGTTCGCGCATTTGCTTGATTTGATGTCATCACTGAAGGAGACTACGATGACTTCGACCACCCTAAAGCCTAATTTAACCGTTCCCGGCCCCCGTCCAGTCCCCATTCTCGGACGTGCTGCCCATGTTTATCGCTTCGCGTCCGACTCAATCGGATATACCCGCGACCTTTTCCAAACCTATGGCTCAGTTGTCTCCCTGACTTATGGTGGGGGCACAAATCTTTATTCACCGCTCCCCAATTGTCCTGGTACTGTATTTGTCTATGGCCCGGAACTCGTGCGCCAAGTAACGACCCAGCACGAGATTTATTATAAGCATCCCTTATCCGGAAAATTGTACCGCAGGCGGGAAGCCTCGGCGCGGACAGAACCCCTGAAGCACTTTGCTGTGGGACTCTTTGGCATCAATAGCGATCGCCATCGGCAAGCTCGTCAACTTCTCATGCCCGCCTTTCACAAACAGCGCATCGAGTCCTACCGCAACGATATCGTTACCATCACCCAATCGGTACTCGATCAAATCCGGGTTGGGGAAAAAAGTGACATTGACCAGATTATGCGGCTGCTGACAATGCGAGTGGCGACCAAAACGCTGTTTGGTGCTGATGTTGGCGAGATGGGTGGCATTACCGGGAAACTTTTTCAGGATACTGTAGGTTTGCTGGGAACGCCCATGATGGCACTATTCCCTGTGGACTTACCAGGATTGCCCTACCATCGCTTTCTGAATCTAATCGCCCAACTTGACGACGAGATGCGATCGCTGATTGCAACTAAAAGGGCAAAGGGCACTGACGATGGAGATGTGCTGTCGATGCTGATCCAAGCTCGTGACGCCGAAACTGGCCTCGCTCTGAGCGATGATGAATTGCTGGGACATACTGGCGTCTTCTTTTTAGCCGGACACGAAACCAGTTCCAATGCACTTACCTGGACGCTGTTCCTCCTCTCGCAACATCCGCAAATTTTTGCCGATCTCCTCGACGAACTCGAAAGCGTGCTGCATGGTGAAGCGCCGACAGTCGAGCAATTGCAACAATTGCCGTTATTAGAGCGAGTTATCAAAGAGAGTATGCGTGTATTGCCGCCAGTCCCCTGGAATGGGCGCGTCACCGCGCAACCGACTGAACTCGGTGGTTATGCCTTGCCTTCGGGAACGGAGGTATTTGTCAGTATTTACCAGACTCACCAGATGCCCGAACTCTATCCAGAACCGGCGGTTTTTAATCCGCACCGTTGGGAAGGATTTGAACCCACTATTTTTGAATACAATCCCTTCAGTGCTGGGCCTCGGATGTGCATCGGTGCAGCCTTTGCCATGATGGAAATCAAAATCGTGCTGGCAATGCTTTTACAACGCTACCGCCTGCAATGCATTCCCCATCTGAAGGTTGACCGTTTTGGGGTGATTGTCATGGCACCGAAATATGGGATGCCAACGATCGTCCATCAGCAAGATCGTCAGTTTAGCCAGGGAGTGGGTGGCGTGCGCGGTAACGTGCGAGAGATGGTGAAATTGCCTGAATAATCCGGTACGAGTAGGGGCGACGCATTCGGACAAAAAATCTTGGGCGATAGACACTCGGAACCCCACCCCTGCCCCTCCCCGTTCACGGGGAGGGGTTCAATATTTCCCCTCTCCGTTCACGGAGAGGGGTTAGGGGTGAGGTTCCGGACTGCATCCAATAAAGAATTGCGGCTATTTGAGATGGCACGGGTCATTTGCTCTCTCGGTGCTGTTTCCTCTGAAGTTCCCCGGAAGTGGGAAAATGAGACAAATGGCGCTTAGTGACAAAATTGCAAGGAAAGAGGGAAATGCTAAAACGGATTGCCGCACTACTACTGGTGGTATTAAGCGTAAGCTTGCAAAGTTGCACTGTCGCCAGTGCTACCAGTGGCTTAAAAAGCTATGTAGATAGCACCGACGGTTATCAGTTCCTATATCCCAACGGCTGGCTTCCAGTCGAGGTGAAAGGTGGAGCCGATGTAGTGTTCCACGATATCATTGAGCCTTCTGAAAATGTGTCAGTCGTCATTAACCCGGTTGGGGCAGAGAAAAGCCTCGCTGAGTTGGGGACACCGACGGAAGTGGGATACAAACTATCAAAAAGCGCGATCGCACCCCCAGGATCGGGACGCGAGGCAGAATTAGTGAACGCTGAAAAGCTGGAATCTAACTCTAAGACTTATTACATACTGGAATACACCGTCAAACTTCCCAATCAGCAACGCCATAATCTTGCCTCTATCGCCGTCAGTCGCGGTAAACTTGTCACCTTCAACGCTTCTACCACAGAAAAACGCTGGGAAAAGTTGAAGCCATTGTTACAGCAAGTCGTTAGTTCATTTTCCGTCTATTGATAGCGATCGGCTGATGGCTAATGGCTCATAAAAGTGATGAGAGTGATAAGAGTTGAGGCAAAAAGAGAATTATTTAATTCAAAACTCAACACTTAAAACTTGTTGACAATTAGCAATTCGCCACTGACAACAGAACGATGACCCTTCCCACTTTAGTCTTAGCCTCCGCTTCTCCAGCTCGCCGTCGCCTGTTGCAAAGTGCCGGAATCGAGCCGGTGGTTTGCCCTAGTGATTTTGATGAGTCCCAAGTCTCAACTAGCGTTGCATCCGAATTGGTGCAAACTCTGGCGTTGCGGAAAGCGGAAACGGTTGCGAATCAATTTCCAGATGCTTTGATATTGGGATGCGATTCGGTGTTGCTGGTTAACGGTGAGATTCATGGGAAACCAGCAGATGCAGCACAAGCGATCGCCCGTTGGCAAAAAATGCGCTCCCAAATCGGCGAACTCTATACGGGTCATGCTTTAATTGACCAGCAGCAAGACAAAACTGTGGTACGCTGCGGCATCACAAAAGTTTATTTTGCCGATGCTAGCGATCGCCAGATTGAAGCCTACGTCGCCACTGGCGAACCCCTTAAATGTGCTGGCTGCTTTGCCCTGGAAGGCAGAGGGGGACTATTTGTAGACAAACTGGAAGGTTGCCATACGAATGTCATTGGTCTGAGCTTGTCACTACTTCGCCAGATGTTCGGTGAACTGGGATACGATGTCACCGATTTTTGGCAAAGATGAAGGATGAAAGAAGTTTGTTGTCCATTGCTACTAGCAAATAACAACTGATAATTGATTTGTGCCTTTTTCTTAAATTGCTCCGGAATTTGTTAAGGTTCCTAGATTTTTGATTGAGGCAAAGGATCTGTGTGTCTAATATTGGCTAATGCAAAGCTTTTGGAGGGCTTTTGTTCATGGGAGTAAGTAACGAGTTTAAAGCACAACTCAAGGCTGGCAAAATTTTTGAGGCGCTCACCTTGGCACTCAGCGAAGCCATCGAGTTAGAAATCACCACCTGGGTTTCATCGGCTGACTCAGACGCCTCGCCTGGGGTGAGGACAGACCAATCTTTATCCGGTCAACCTTTACCCGGTCACTGTATGCGAACCCGCATCAATATTGTGGATGGTGATATAGAAAATGAAGTCGGCAGCGAATTTCTAAATAGCGGCCCCTACAACGAACTGCGGGAATTTCACCTCCAGCAAGTTCACGAAGGTCGGGAAATTATTCAGGAAAACCTGGCAAACTTGCAACAGCTGTTTACAGTTTTAACGAACACGCTGTCTGAGATACCAGGATCGCGATCGCGTTCAAATCCACAGCAAGTTTTACCTCCTATCGATTCAGATAATCCTTAAGAGTCAGAACACTTGAGAGCCAAAATAAATGCAAGTCAAAGGTTAAGCTTCTCTTCAGGACTGAGTTTTGAGTGTTGAGTATACCCCAGACTTAAAAATAGGGGCTTGAAATCAGGACGCTTTATTCCTTGGGGCTACATCAACTTGAAACAAACTGCGCCTCTAATTTCCGTTTTGAAAAGCCTTGTACCCTAGTTACTTTAAACCTCAGTCCTCAGTCCTCAAACCTCAGTCCTCAAACCTCAGTCCTCAGTCCTCAAACCTCAGTCCTCAGTCCTCAAACCTCAGTCCTCTTTCTATTGACAACTCACAATTGGCTGGAAATTTGGTTATGGCGACAAGCGATAAATTCAAACAACAACTCAAAGCTGGCAAAATTGTTGAGGCACTTTCTACGGCACTCAGTGAGACGATTGAGTTAGAAATCACCACATGGGTTAGCTCTGCCGACGTAGATGACAGGACAAGCGAAGAACAGCCTCAACCAGGTTCTCGGATGCAGACTCGGATTAATATCGTTGAGGGCGACATCACCAACGAGATTGGCGATCGCTTTCTCAACAGTGGCCCCTATAGCGAACTGCGACAATTCCATCTAGAGCAAGTTCAGCAAAGCCGCGTGATTATCAACGACAATCTCAAGAGTTTGCAAAAGTTATTTGGGATGTTGCTAAGAGTCGGCTACCAGAATCCTAAAGCTGCCCCGATTCCTCCAGACAAGTCTAGAGTTGATCCTCGCCTACCACCAGACGAAACCGCAGCTTCTATCGTGACGATTGAGCCTGAAGTGTCGCTTGTTGAGGGGTCGCCAACAGATGCGATCGCATTTGACCCCCGCGTAGAGATTGACACCGTTCCTGCCATTGCACCCACACCATCCGTCACCCCCGATTTCCTGCCCCCAGCGACCCCAGAAACCCCTGTAGAGCCAGCCGTGAGTGCCCAGGGGGAAGAAACCGTCATCCAGGAACCACCGTTTCAGCCAGGGTGGACGCCGGAATTCGGCTCGGCGCTTCCCCCGGATTTCCTGCCCCCAGCGACCCCAGAAACCCCTGTAGAGCCAGCCGTGAGTGCCCAAGGATGGGAAGAAGCCGTTATCCAGGAACCGCCATTTGAGCCAGGGTGGACGCCGGAATTCGGCTCGGCGGTAAACTGGGGAACCGAGGAGGAGTGGGAAGAAGTGGAAGTCGAGGAGGAACCGACACCCCGCTTCTCAGCGGGGTTTGCGCCTGTTGAAGATGAGGACTGGAATGACAATGACGATGGCTGGGAAGAAGATGAGGAGCCGTCAACGACGCCTGATCCCAGCAATCCTAGCGGCATTTCAGATCCCATAGCGGTTTTGTTTGGAGACACTCCCGTGGAGCCGTCCCAGCCTTCTCCACCGATGTCAGATACGCGATCGCCCGTCAACATTGAAGAGGCTTTATTTTCACAAACACCGCCTTCACAAACACCGCCAAAGCCGTTTGATGAGTTTGATGAATTTGAAGAAGATGAAGACGAATTTGACAATCCATCGCCTCCGCCACCCTCCAAATAATCATTAAAACCAAACTGGATTCATACAACGATGGTCAACACACCAGATACCAACAGCAACGAGATTAATCCCAACCTGCGGAAAAATTTTAACAACTTTTTGCAGTCTCTGACCGATGTGCTAATCGACATCACGGCTCTCGAAGTAAATACAATGGTCGTGGATCATATTAGCGGGACTAAGTTTATTCCTTGGGAAGCGTATCGAGATATTTACCCAATTTCCACAACCTATTTGGAAAGAACAGGAATCCATCCATCTCTATGGTCTCGGTATCTGAGTCTGCGTAAACAAATCGAGACAGAGTATTGCCTATATTGCCTTGAGGAGAAACTTTTAGAACAGGATGCTTCACAGCTCAGGGAATATGTCCGAGTTCTCAGCGATCCCACAGCAGAACTGGATATTCAAAAAACAAAATTGCCTAACCCACTGAGTCCTTCTGCGAATCCGGCTGTTGAGATTAACAAGATTCAAAACTTACTTGACGACAGTAGATTTTTACGGAGCTTGCGGAAGGTTGATGAGCTGAAAGCAGCCCTGGATAATCGGAATAAGTCTTTGCAAAAAAGCGAAGCATCGCAAGCATTAGACCCGGTTGAAGAAGTAACAACTGATATGATTTATGCCCAATCAATCATTCAGTTAGATGGAGATATTATCAACCGCTATCATCAGAGACTTTTTGAACACGAGCATAAAGATATCATTTTAGATATCCACAGACAGGGTGTTACTGCGGGTGAAAAACAGTGGCATGGGTTATTAGAATTTATGGTGAATTTAGTAGAATCGTTGGTCAATCAAGGTAGTTCCTCAATGAAAAATTTATTCAAAAACCGCAATTAATCCTGAAAAAACCGATCCAAAAAAATAGGCCAAAAAAATAGGAAAGATGAGCTGAGAAGGAGTGGGAAATTATCTATCAGGTTCCTTTAGGCAACCTCTTAATTTAGATTCATGCATTCAAATCGAGGAAGTCAAAGACGCGAAGGGACAGTTAGTGTCTCATTTCATCAGATTCAACTTAGATGAAAATATCCTCGATCAAATTTTGCAAGCGAGAACCAATGGACAAAACTTATCCATTTCCCGGCGTTTGCTAGCAGAGTTGCGTTCTTATGCGCTAGTAGATGCGGGAAGCTGCTTGCAGTCTGGGCTGATTTTCTGCACTCACTACGATCGAGCGGAGAGTAGAGAGTCAGTAGCGGAAAACTTTGTCATGCAGAGTACGATCGCTCTCGATGGAGATATCATTCACCAAATTCGCCACGATTGTCTTAAAGATTCTATTTGGTGTTTAGCGATCGCAACTGCTCACCACTGGCTAATCGATCAACTGCTCAATCAGCTACAGCTCAAGATTGCCTTATGGTTGAATGGGCTATCTTGGATGCTCTCTTTGCTAACTACGGCGGCGACAGTTATCTCTAACTTACAGCGCCTGAATTTATGGACGCTGTTAGCATCGGCGGCGATGGCATGGTTCTTGCAAGTAGGCTTTAAGCGTCTGTCGCTGTTATTTCTGCCGTTGCTGAGGCGTTGGGTTTTTCGTCAATTGTTGTTGCGCTTGCTTTCTTCCAATCCGAGGGATAGAAAGATTGCGAAAGGCATTTTAGGGCGGTTCGTGCCTTAACAAAAGGAGTTGGAGGTGATGCGATCGCTTATCGAGTTGCGTTGCATAAAGCGTAGCGATCGCTCTACTCGCATCCTTCTAACGAACTCTAATAAACTGGCTTGTATGCAGCACCGCTTCACCATGATCCGGAATCCATGCTACCCATTCGTCCTCAGACTGCTGGCAAAGTAGCAACGCTTCATCGTGGCTATAAGGGTTGGGAAGTTCTAGCAACTGTACCCAAGTCGAATCCTGATAATCCATCTGAGACTGGGTTCGATTGGTTTGAGGTGCCCAGCTTCTAGTCCGAGACAGCAAAGGAAGTACGCAATAATTCAATGTCATATCTGTTTCCCCTCCAATAGCGATAACAGCACTCAGAGTTGGCTGACTGCTCTCCATCGCAGTTAAGAGCCTCCACTGATAAGCTATTTTCAAAACATTTCTGTAACAAATGCTACGGAATTTTTGCCGATCAAATCAACTACCTGTCGTAAAACTTTATGTTTGATAAGACGAAACCTAAGAGGGATGCAAGATCCAGCGAATAGCAATTCTCTATTGGAAGCAGTAAAGTTTAACCCCACCCCCGCCCCTCGACCTTCACCCAGAGGGGTTCAATATTCTCCCCTCTGGGTGAAGGTCGAGGGGTTGGGGGTGAGGTTCCGAGTTCAGCAAAGAATGCAGAGGTAAGCAAAGTTAAAAAAACGACCCAGAATTGACTACTTCATTGTTGAAGATTTGAGGGGAATAGCGGTGGAATCAGGTGAGGCTTCGACGATAACACCCGCTTTATTTTCGGCTATCAATTTAGGTTTTAAGTAAAGATTTTCCAACAGGACAGCGGCACCCGCCACCCAAGGAGGAACAATCAACGCGCCAAGAATGCCTAAAACCTGCGTTCCTCCTAGCACCCCCAGCAGTTGATACAAAGGATGGACTTTCACAGAAGAACCTACCAGTAGCGGATCGAGGACATAAGTTTCCACATTCTGGATAATCACGAACAACAGCAGCACCCACAGGAACGTCCACCCACCTTGAGAAACTGCCACGATGAGAGCGGGAATGGCTCCCAAAACTGGCCCCACAAAGGGGATCAAATTGGTGAAACCAGCGATCACGCCAAGTCCGAGTGCAAACTCTGATAGCCCTAAAAAACCTAAGCCAAGGGTAATCGCTACCCCTAAAATCCCTGAAACCGCAACTCGGCCTTGGATATAATTCCCCATCCGCTGGCTCATCGGTGCCACTTGAGCCTCCAGACGTTCATCCCAAGGCGACGGGAATAGCTGCACCAAACCTTTAACCAGGTTTTGACTACCCGCCACCATATAACCGGAAATCAATAAAGCCAAAATTAAGCTAAAAACACCGCCAATAATTCCTCTGGTGATGTCGTAAGAGCGCAGCAGGACTTGTTGACTGGAACGAAACACCCACCTAGTTAGCGCTTGGGTATCAAGGAGTTGGTTGACTAAATCGGGTCGCTCGTCGTTGTAACTGATTACAATTTTCTGAATGAGTGCCCGAAGATTTTCAATGTATATTGGCAAATTGACGGCAAGCAGTTGAATCTGCGCGGCTACGGTAGGGCCAATAATCAATCCCGCCCCAACGATGCCAGAAATTAGCGTTACATAAACAACAATGACCGCCAACCACCGGGGAAGCTGCAAGCGTTCAGCCTTGTCGATGAGGGGGGAAATCGTTGCTGCGATGACTACGGCAACCATGAGGATGACTAGGAGACTCCGCAGCTGCCATAGCAACACTCCCAACAAACTGGTGACGACAATTAGCAGGATATTCGATAGAGAAATCGCAGTGCGCCGCTCGAACATGATTTAGTAGCGATGGGCTAGGTGTAAACTACCTACACAAAGAATAGCGCTATCGTGTGGGCTTGCAGCGTCACCGAGAAATCCCTCTGTTTAAACTTGCGCCACTTTGTTGCAATACACACTCCTAACCTTACCCCCAACTCGATCTCCACAAGTGGAAAGGGGCCGGGATGGGGTTAAATTGCACTGCATCCCAACGAGAATTGCGATAAGAGGGACACAACGCGCTAGGCGACTCCATGAAATTTAGGTTGAGTCATCTTCTTTAACAAAGCTTTGGCTTGATTGAGTTCTTCGTTGCGCTGGTACAGTTCTTCACTGAGAGACTGCAACTCCTGATTCATCGTCTGTAGTTGTTCGTGGGTGGACTGGAGTTCCTCTTGAGTCCTGTTCAACTGTTTTTTGAGATCCAGACGTTCTTGCTGAACGGTTTTTAGCTCTTCTTGAAGCACCAGGAGTTGTGTCTGCTCGGTTGTTAACGCTTGATGGGTAGACGAGGGTTGCTTGGTTTTTACCTGTGGCTGAAACACTTGCTGGAACTCTGGCTGGAACACTTGCTGGAACGCTTGCTGCAACTCTTGCTGCAACTCTTGCTGCAACTCTTGCTGGAAGTATGAGGGTTGCTTTTCTAGAGGCTTCACTGCCTTTTCAGGGCTTGTCTGGGTAAGCGATCGCAACTCCTCTCCCTTAGTCTGGACACCTTTAGTCTGGACACCTTGGCTAGTCTGGACACCTTGGCGGATGCGATCGCGTTTGGAGTCCTGCACCTCAGATGCATTCAGATGCACATTTACCTTTGGCGTCTTTGTATAAACACGTCGCTTCAAATCTGCGGTGCTGAAAGTCTGAGGGCTGTTGAGCAGTCCCTCCGCATGACCTAATACGAGAAAGCCACTATCCCGGAGCGCAAAGTGAAAGCGGGACTGGATTTTTCGTTGGGCTTCGGGATTAAAATACATCAGGGCGTTGCGGCACATCAGCAGATCGAGACGGGAGATGGGCGCATCTTCAATCAAGTTGTGGCGACTAAACAGTAGCGCAGAACGCAACTCCTTATGAACAATGTAGCTGTTAGGAGTGCTATCAAAGTATTTCTCTAACAAAGCGGGAGGAATCCCCGCAACTTCCTTAGCCGTATAAGTTCCCTGACGAGCTTGCTTAAGCGCTTCCTCATCGATATCTGTGGCGTAGATTTTGACCCGCGCCTGGAACTGTTCGATTCCCAGTATCTCCGCAAGGATGATTGCTAACGAGTAAGCTTCCTCTCCAGAAGCGCATGCAGCACTCCAAACTCGAATCGGTTCGTCTGGTTCCTTCTTCGCAACGATCTGAGGGATCAGCTCGTGAGACAAATAATCCCAAACTGAGCGATCGCGGAAGAAAGAAGTAACATTGACTAAAAGTGTGTTAAATAGGTGAGTAAATTCTTGGGGATGCGCCTTTAGGTAATCAATATACTTTGTACAGCTGTCGATCCCCACTTTCTGTATCCGGCTCATTACCAGACGCATCAAACTAGGACGCTTGTAGCTGGTGAAATCAAAACCACGACTTCGCTTTATGTAGTCCAGCAAAGCTTCTAACTCATAAGCTGCTTTAGTCCGGGGCGGAGTCGTATAGGCAGTTGATTGTGATATTGGCATCATTTATCGTTATACAAGTAAAAGTGTAGCGACCTGTCAAGTAGAGGTATATTTTTTAGCAATTGTCCTAAATCGATCCCGCCTTGCCCCGCTTGCGGGGCAAGGCGGGATTTTGATGTTTATTTTTTTGATATTTAGCATTATCTAGATAAATTGCGATCGCTGTAATTACTTTATCGGTGAATGCATCTAGATTCATCCTCACAAAGTAGAGCAATCAGTAACAGATATTCCAACGGATGAAGAGGTCTTTAGCCTACCTTAATATCCAAGCAACCAACCTTGAGGACAAGGCACTCTGAAAGATAATTATCTACCTATTTTTAACAGGGAGTCGCACTACCAGGCTTCTAGGCTTCTTTGTTTTAAATTCCTAAGAATTTCTGAAACCAATTCTTTCTGCTTTGGAGTTAGTTTATTCCAACCATTTCCCCAAAGTTTTTCTTGGTTCGTATCATTATATGTAAAAGGCATTCTTGTTAAATTATTCATTTTACACCTCTTATTTTCTTTGACCCTGACAGATGGAAACTCCCTAATTCAGTCGTCTATTAAAGGAGACAACAAGGGACACGAGAGGAACTTAATACTCGACTATTTCAAGCATAAACGCGAGTAACAGTAACGTCTGTCCGGTTTCGCACATATTTAGGGAAACATACAAGATTTATCGGCATCTAGTCATGTTTTGTGGTCAAAAACCCCTTTTAGCTCAGCTTTGCTGAGACTCATCACATTTGTCAGTTGCCATCTTCGCCTTCATACTTGGCAACACGAGGGAGCTTCAAAGCTGTCTATCTAATGATGTGTAACTGTCTCTTGTGATGGTGACGGTAGCATCTCACCATGTACTACGATTGTGCGCTTTGTGCTTGGCTCCCCTTAGTAGCGCTTAGGAAACCGCGCAGAATGACAGTTTCAGCTCAAGTTACACTTGGTACTATTTAAACAATAAACGCGCTCGCAAACGCCGTCTGTCCGCTTTCGCACATACGAGAAAACAAACAATTTAAAAAGAATTTATCCGCCATTTACCCAGCGTCGCCCGCTTGAAGAATGAATTTGATAGCTATTCGTGAACCCAGGGTTGAATATTCTCCCCTCTCCGTGAAGGTCGAGGGGTTGGGGGTGAGGTTCCGAATCTATTGCATCCAAAAGAGAAACCCTATATACAACGCTCGCCCAATCATTAATCCTAGCCGCAGTTGTGCAACAGCATCTAGGGCAACACCATCTAGTACAACGCCATCTAACGGTGTTCCGTGCCAAGCAACCGACCGAACTCGGCTTTGATAATTCCATAACACTCGCAGGAGATCGCTTCCAAGTCGCCTTGATTCAGAATGGTGATTTTGCCACGGCTGTAGCGAATCGTTCCCGCTTTGCTGAGGGTGCCAGCCGCCACCGTGACGCCAGAACGGCGCGTGCCCAACATCTGGGCGATAAATTCCTGAGTGAGGGGAAACTGGTCTGATTCCACGCGATCCTGAACGGTTAGCAGCCACCGGGCAAGTCGCTCTTCTATCGTATGCAGGCGGTTGCAGGCGACTCCTTGAGAAACCTGAGTCAGCAGTGCTTGCGTATAGCGCAACAGCAGGCTTTGCAGTACCCCTCCCCGCTTAAACTCGGATCTGAGCTGCTCTGCCTTCATTCTCATGCCATTGCCTGCGACCTGCACCAACGCTCGGTTGCTCGTTTTGTTGCCTCCTAAAATTATGGGGAGACCTACCATTCCGTCATTACCCACCATTCCAGCTTCCACAGTCGAGCCATCTTCCAGCACGCTGAGTAAAGAAACAATTCCCTGTTGGGGAAAATAAACGTATTCAATTGGTACGCCAAGTTCGTAGAGGACTTGATTGAGTGGGAGCGAGACGGGTTCTAGATGGGGAACCAGACGTTCGTACTCCTCGTCAGGCAAAGCGGCAAGAAGTCGATTTTTTATTGGCTGAAGAGGATCTTTGGGGACTGACATGAGGAGTTTCCTTAATTTAGCCGTGTTAGAAAAGGCATCTAACGGCAGAAGGAGAAGAACTCAGTAAACCAATCCTAATACCAAAAGGTGTATTTTCTGAATAGAAAGCCGCACGCTTAGCAGGTTAAAGTCTTACAGCCGCTTACTGATGCTGTATTCATTCTAATGGGGTGTGAAATTTTCTCACATTAATAATATTCCCTAGATTCCTAGAGCAACTTTCTAGGTTATGTTGCAAAAACTTGCTGAAAAAAGTTTGGGTACGGAAATCGGGATGTAAGCGCTGATTCTATATAAACTCTCAGCACTTTGCTCCTAGATACATCGCAACACTCCCGACCCAGAGGCATAGGATGTCGAATTTTGATCTCGTTTTAAAGTTATTGCTGCAACTAACCGTTATTCTCGCTACTTGTCGCATTGTGTCGATGATTGGGCGGCGCTATTTTGGTCAAACCGATGTTGTCTGCGAGATGATCGCGGGGGTGATGTTAGGGCCATCTCTGTTTGGTCTGCTGCTTCCTGATGTGCAGCAATGGCTGTTCCCCAAAGCCCCGATTGTGATTGATGCGGCGACGAAAATTCCCAACCCATCGATGTCGATTCTCTTTGCCATCAGCCAGATTGGGTTGGTCATTTATATGTTCTTGATCGGCTTAGAGTTTAATACCGATTTGATCAAGCGCCGAGTCAAGAGTGCCGGTTTGGTATCTGGGGCAGGAATTTTGGCTCCTTTTATCTTAGGCGCGATCGCAGCTTTGTTGTTGTACGGCAATGGCGAACTCTTCAAACCTGGAATTACTCGTCCGGCAGCAGCCTTATATCTGGGCGCATCCATGTCGATTACAGCATTTCCGATGCTCGCCCGGATGCTATACGAACGCGGCATCGCCAAAACCCGCTTCGGGACGCTGGCACTGGCAGCTGGTTCGATCGATGATGCGACGGCATGGTGTTTGCTAGCGATTGTACTTGCCAGCATTAAAGGCAGCGCCAGTATTGCCGCCTTTGCGATTGGCGGGGGTTTTGGCTACGTGTTGTTGATGATTTTCGTCGGACGACGGGCATTTACCTTCTTCGCACGTCGGACTCGGCAAGAGAAGGGCGTGACGATGCAAACCCTGACATTAGTTTTAGTCGTTTTGATGGTATGCGCGTGGTTTACCGATTTGGTAGGCATCTATGCGGTGTTTGGGGCGTTTATTCTGGGTACGGTGATGCCACGGGGCGAATTTGCCGATCAAGTGCGCCACCACACGGAGTTTTTGACGACTTCATTTTTGCTCCCCATTTTCTTCGTTTTCTCCGGACTGAACACGCAAATCGGGTTAGTCAACACGCCGCAACTCTGGGCGATCGCATTACTGATTATCCTGATAGCGATCGCGGGGAAAGGGCTAGCTTGTATGTTGGCAGCAAAACTCGCAGGTGAAAGTTGGCGCGAGTCCGCAACCATTGGGGCGTTAATGAACGCACGAGGATTGATGGAGTTAATTATCCTCAACATTGGTTTAGAGGAAGGTGTAATTACTCCAACCTTATTTACCATCATGGTCGTTATGGCAATTATCACTACCCTCATGGCATCCCCGCTGGTTTCATTATTGTTGCAAGGAACAAACTATGAACCTGTTCCCAGATAAGCCACGCCAGGTGCAAGTTTTTCTAATTCGCTCAAAGCCCTGGCAAATCTAACCCAGTCCCTTCCCCTTCAAAACCCCTCTACCGGGTCGGAGAGAGGTTTGGGGAGCCTGCTGTGCCTACAGATTTTAAAAAGGGGCTGAGGGTAGCGAAAATAAATTGCTGAAGAAATACAGAAAATTGCCAATAGCGATCGCAGATATAGCAATTTTATTTGAGTAATGAGCCAGCCCTTGAGATCCCCAACTTCTGTCTGGAAATCGCGGATCTCGCCTTCACAAATCATTTAGGATGCAGATAAGATAATCAGACAGAAAAGCCTTGACTCCTTTTGGAGTCAAGGCTTTTTTGCATAGACAATGAGTTGTTACAGCACAAGCGTTTACTACCTAAGACCGCTCTGATGGAGGGTTGCGCCTCCCCTCGGTAGTAACAAAGTGGAGGAAGCGACAAAAACTCCACACCTTCTAGGCCTTTTGTTATTTAAACCGTTCGGACATCTGACGTCGCTCTTCTTTGATGTCCGATTCTGGGCCACTGCGGCATAACGCCCATCCGGTGTTTTTTTCCTTAATCAGAATAACAATCGCCAATTTAAATGTTGTCGTGCTAGCGGTAGAACCGCTGTCAGTCTGTAGGTGCAACTACTAGCATGGCTAACATCTATCTCTGGTGGGAAAGTTCCGGGCTGTAACTGTGTATACAGCAACCACGACGGCTATCTGTACAAGCCTATTCACAAGAGGGTGAATCCCTCCAAAAGTCTCAGCTACAACTGAAATTAACCGTTTAGCATATTGGCTGCCTTTCTAAGACCAATCTTTGTTTTTTGTAGAAAGCTCTCTTTTACGCGGATTTTAACTTTTACCGTTACATTTTTTAATCCAGAACCCAGTTAGAAAACTTGACAGTAGGGACGCAAACAACTAAATATATTGCAACAGATAAGAAGCCATGTCCCCAAGGGACGGCTTCTGCGAGAGGTTCGCATCCTTAACCCGCTACAATTTCAGAAAACTCTCCTTGAGGCATCTACCTATGAAAATCCTCCACGGTACTTGGATTCCTAAGGCAGAAGCTAATTTCCTACAAACAGGTGCATTTTACCTGTGGGTAGAAACCCCAATTTTCAAAAAACGCCGCAACTCGCAAAAAAACATCCATCCCAGCCATCTTGCCAAAGACGACTTGGAAGCTTTTCTAACCAATGAACTGGGAATCGCCACAGCACCCTATCATAAGATTAGCGAGAATATTTCTACTCAATACATTGCTCTTCCCACCGCGAACAACCAGCCTCTTCCTTCTCCTGAATTAATTAAATATTTGGAAGAAGAAGTTAACGAAGACTATGAAGAATTTACGGACTGGGAAATTGATACCTATGAAGTGAACGCTAGGGTGAAAACCGGCAGTTATAGCTATGCCAAGGTCAATAATGTTATTAAACTGCTTAACGATATTCACTTCTTGGCTTTACATAATTTTGGTGAAATTATTATCGGTTCAGACCTTCTATTTTGGTATCACTATACCCAAGCATTTAAACAAATTATATTCAAAGACCAATATATTCCCAGCCTCAAATATCGAGAACTTCCTGCTGTAACCAAAGGAAAACGCAAGCAAACCGCTAATTCCTTTGAAATTTATTCAGGATGGGAGATTGTTTCTGAAAAATACGAAACATTAATTCAAAGATATGCAGACTATATGCCTCTAGTCTGCGTTGCCGGTTCTTCCGTACCCAGGACAACAGTAGAATTTTTTTCTAAAGAAAGCTTACTCCGTCACTTTTCTGAATGTCTGTTGCATGAAATTGTCACCCATACTCCCTCGACTGCTAAATTCGATCAGCAGATTACAGATACCATCCTTTATGATTGTTTCTATCCGGACAGCAAAAACCCGCAAACTACCGAAAAAGCTTTAGAAGAATACAAACAATGGTATGGCTGGAAAGCTAAACTAACCCGCAGCCAAAATACGGGAAATTTTGACCTTTGCTTTCAGTTAAAAGAAGCTAACTCTGAAACAGATAACTGGCAAATTGTTTTCTTGGCTAACTCCAAACAAGATCCATCCTTAAAACTTTCTTTAGGGGATTATTGGCGGCTGAATCAGAAAAGTAAAAAAGATATTCAAAAATACTTTGGCAAAGATTTTGAAAATAATCTGCTTTTGAATTTGGGATATGCAGCGCGGATGTATCCTAAACTGTGGCAGGGATTAGAAACTGACCAGCCAATCGGGTTGCAACTTAATCTGCAAGAAGCCTTTGAATTTCTCAAAGAAAGCGCCTGGGTATTAGAAGATTCCGGTTACAAAGTCATCGTTCCCGCCTGGTGGACGCCGGATGGTCGTCGGAAAGCTAGAATTCGGCTGAAAACGTCTTCTCGAAGCGTTGGTAAATCCAAAGCTGCTAACAAAGGATACTTTAATTTAGACGCGATTGTTGAGTATCAATACGAGCTATCAATTGGCGGTCAGCCGGTTACTCAAAAAGAATGGCAGCAACTCGTCAAAGCTAAAACGCCGCTGGTGCAATTTCGCGGTCAGTGGATAGAACTAGACCAAGAAAAGATGCAGCAGATGTTGGAATTCTGGCAATCTCAGGCTAAAGAACAGCCAGAAATGACTTTGTTAGATTTCATGAAATTAGCCGCAGCAGCGGAGGATGATATTGAAGTCGAGCATGACCAGACATTGTCAGAAATGATGGCGAAATTGGAGGATAAAAGTAGACTAGAGCCGGTTCAAAATCCGCCAAGGTTGCAAGGAAGTTTACGCGAATACCAAAAACGCGGTGTGTCTTGGTTGCAATATTTAGAAACGCTCGGTCTAAATGGTTGTCTTGCCGATGATATGGGATTGGGTAAGTCGGTTCAAGTCATTGCTCGGCTGGTGAATGAAAAAGAATCTGCCGATTCAATCCTACCAACTTTGTTAATTGCACCGACATCAGTTGTCGGAAATTGGCAAAAAGAAATCGAAAAATTTGCGCCTCATCTACAAGCAATGGTGCATCATGGCACTAGCCGCATTCAACAAGTCGCTGATTTTAAAGAAGCTTGCCTTAAGCATGATGTCGTGATTACATCGTTTACTTTGGCTCGAAAAGATGAAAAACTTTTGCACAGCCTAAAATGGCATCGAGTGGTGGTGGATGAAGCGCAAAATATTAAAAATCCTAAAGCTGCTCAAACTAAGGCAATTTTAAAATTGACCGCTAACCATCGACTGGCACTAACGGGAACCCCAGTAGAAAATAGGTTACTGGATTTATGGTCGATTTTTAACTTTCTGAATCCTGGCTATTTAGGTAAAGAAGCACAATTTCGTAAGGGTTTTGAGATTCCGATTCAGAAAGACAATAATCGGGTGAAGTCTACGACTTTGAAGAAATTGGTAGAGCCTTTTATTTTACGTCGAGTCAAGACTGACCAATCAATTATTAACGATCTGCCAGATAAAGTTGAACAAAAATTATATTGCAATTTGACAAAAGAACAAGCTTCTCTTTATGAGGCTGTCGTCAAAGATGTGAGCGAAAAAATCAATGATTCCGAAGGCATTCAGCGCAAAGGGTTAATTTTGTCAACATTGCTGAGGCTGAAACAAATCTGCAATCATCCAGCGCAATTTTTACAAGATGGGAGCGAATTTTCAACCGCGCGATCGCATAAACTTAGCCGTCTTGCAGAAATGGTTGAGGAAGCCATTTCTGAAGGCGAAAGTTTGTTAATTTTTAGCCAATTCAAGGAAATCTGCGACTCTCTAGAAAAATACCTTAAGCATACTTGTCACTACAACACTTATTACATTCATGGAGGCACCAACCGCAACAAGCGAGAACAAATGATTACCGAATTTCAAAATCCCGAAACTGAACCATCGGTGTTTATTCTCTCTCTTAAAGCTGGCGGTGTTGGCATTACGCTAACGAAAGCAAATCACGTCTTTCACTTTGACCGCTGGTGGAACCCCGCCGTTGAAGATCAGGCGACAGATAGAGCTTTTCGGATTGGTCAGAATAAAAATGTATTTGTTCACAAATTTATTGCAATTGGGACTTTGGAAGAACGCATCGATAAAATGATTGAAGATAAGAAAAAGCTGTCTTCTGCTGTTGTCGGTACCGATGAAGCTTGGCTGACAGAACTTGATAACGAAGCCTTTAAACAACTGATTTCACTGAACAAAGCTGCAATTTTGGAGTAATCATGGCTCAATTTAGCCGTACATGGTGGGGAAAACGCTTCATTCAAGCCTTAGAAGCTTTTACCGATCCTTCGAGATTAGGACGAGGACGTTCTTATGCGAATGGGGGGAAAGTCCTCCACTACAAAATTGACCAGAATGAAATTAATGCTGTTGTCAAAGGTTCAGTGAATCTCTATTTTGGAGTTTATAAAGAGCCAACCTATATTATCAATATTGAAATTACACGGATTGATAAATCCAGTTGGTCGAAGGCGATTAAACACATTTCATCAAAAGCTAGCTTTGTCTCCAAGCTATTGATGAATGAAGTTCCCGATAATATTGAAGATGCTTTTTCTGACCTAGGATTGCATCTTCTCCCCCACAATCGCAAAGATTTTAAAACCAATTGTTCTTGTCCAGATTACGCCAATCCCTGCAAACACATCGCGGGTGTCTACTACTTGGTAGCGTCCCAACTAGACCACAATCCGTTTCTCTTGTTTGAACTCAGAGGTTTATCTAAAGAGGCACTGCAAGCGGAACTGGCAAAATCTCCTTTAGGAGAGGTTTTATCCACTGAACTCACAGCAAAAGAAATCCCTTTAGAACCCTCCGCGTCTTACTACACTCCACTGGAAAAAGTCCCGGTTACGGAGAAGATAAATCATAGAGAATTTTGGCTGGGGACTAAACGACTGCCTCAAACTGTTGAAGTGGCATCGCTGGCAAGCTTGCCAGCAATTTTGATTAAAAAGCAGGGGGATTTTCCGCCTTTTTGGAAGAAAGATAGTTCTTTTATTGAAGTGATGGAGGAGTTTTATGAGCGGGTGAAAACAAAAAATAAAGATGTGATGTAATCCTGCTGATTTCTCCCCCGCCTTGTCTCTACAAGGCGGGCGAATACTCGCGTATAACTTAAAGAAGATTGCTATCGCGGCAGAATCAATCAATAGGATTAAGCCGTTAGTCCACATGGTTTCTTGGCAGAGAAATGAATAGGGGCAGGTTTTAAACTGAAACCCGCCCCTACTTCGGATATATTTCGCCCAACCGCTGCGGCTACAGGTCTTAAACTATGAACGAGCTCCACCATATCTTCTAAAGAAAGCGCCTGACGAGCATCGGAAACGGATTTTTCGGGTTCTGGATGACACTCAATAATTAAGCCATCTGCACCACAGGCGATCGCTGCCTTTGCCAAAGGTGCTACCAATTCCCGCTTACCGACGGCATGAGACGGATCGACAATGACTGGCAAGTGGGTTATCTGCTTCAAAGCAGCTACCGCGCCTAAATCCAGCACATTGCGCGTATAGTTATCGAAGCTGCGAATACCCCGTTCGCACAGCACCACATCGGGATTGCCGTGGCTTAAAATATATTCCGCCGCCATGACAAATTCTTCAATCGTAGAAGCTAGACCACGTTTGAGCAATATTGGCTTGCCAGCTTGTCCCAAAGCTTTCAGCAAATCGAAGTTTTGCATATTACGGCTCCCAATTTGCAGCATATCCGCATGAGTCGCAACAGCTTCTATTTGCCCAATTGACATCACTTCTGTGACGACGGGTATGCCATAACGCGATCGCACATCTGCCAAAATCTGGAGTCCTTCCACTCCCATTCCCTGGAACGCATAAGGAGAGGTACGGGGTTTGTAGACACCGCCACGCAGCGCCTGAACGGGCGCTGCGGCGAGTTGGCTAGCGACCGTTTCCATCTGTTCCAAGCTTTCCACTGTACAAGGCCCCCCGATGATCGCAAGTTCCGTCCCACCGATGGAAACTTGTTCGGAAAGTTTGACAGTAGTTTGGTGATTGGCGTGGGATTGCGAGGCAAGTTTGGCGTTAATCATGATTTGAGTCTCCTTGAAGTTAAAAGATTGTTTCTTCCCCTTCCTTGTAGGAGAGGGTAGGGGGAGGTTAGAGTTTGGCAACAAAAAAGCCCGGAACCTTTTGTATTTCCGGGCTATAGACGATTCATCGGCATGACGCTATTTACCCGGAACTTGTGGGCCAAAAATAAAAGCCATAAAACCAGCTACTGAAATAGGTCATCACGATGAAAAATTGCTCCTTAAAACAAAAAACCGCAGATTTTACTCTGCGGTTCACCGGGCGGTTCCAATGCGGGCACTGGATTCACTGCCGGTGAACCGTCCTAAACCAATAAAAGTAAAAACTGCTAATGAACATGGGGGAAAATGCCTGATTTGAATATTTACTGCTTACCTGAGAATTCTGGCAAAAGCCAGTTTCTTCTAGGTCGCTATCGAACTTATCACTCTTTTGTTTAACTTTTATGCAATAAGTCCATTCATCAATGAACTTAGCAAAGGGATCAAATCGCGTCAAGACCCCTGCGAGGGTAAATCAAGCGACTAATCTTGAGGAAACGCCTGAATTAACACCACCGAACTGACTACCAGTAACCCTCCCAATATTTGTCTGCCTACGAGTTGCTCTCCTAGGAAAATGATTCCCAGCAGCACCGTCACCACGGGTTCGATGGTGGAGAGAATGGCAGCTCTGGAGGTTCCCAGCCGCTGGATACCCGCGAACAAGGTAACGATGGGCAGCACCGTTGCGATCGCTGCCAACCCGGCGATTGTCCCTAGGGCAATGCTCGTTTGGGGAATAATCAGCCCCCGCCCCAAACAAGCGGCTCCCATAAAAGAGAGGGCGGCTCCCAGAGACAGATAGGCGCTGGTTGTCACCGGAGAGAGCGATCGCACTAATCTCGCTCCAAAGGTTAGATAAAGTGCGTACCAGGCTCCCGATGCGATCCCCAGGCCTAACCCTAAAGGCTGCACGGTGGTTCCACCCAAATCGGCAGTCAGCAAACAGCCCGTGAGAGCTAAACCGAGGGCAATCTTCCGGTAGAATCCAGGGCGATCGCCTTCGATTACCCACGCCAAGACAGTGACAAAGGCAGGATAGGTGTAAAGTAGCAAAGCAGCAACGCCAGCGCTGGTATAAGCGAGAGCGCCAAAGAACAGAGTCGCTTGAATCGCATACCCCACACCTCCCAAAAGGGTGGCAGCGATCGCATCTTGCGGTTTTAAGCGCCACTCGTCTCGCCACACCAGCCACGCCCAGAGTACCACTGCCGCGCCTGTAAATCGCCAAGCCAGAGTGCTGGACAAATCTAACCCTTCCGCATAGGCAAGCTTAGCGAAGATCGCCAGCGTCGCAAAACCCGTTGCGGAGACGGCTATCAGAGCAACTCCCACTCGATTGGGGCGAGGCGCGGTTCTTCCTTCCTCTCGTTTGTCGTTTGGCATCGAGTCCTCCTGCTTCTACATCAGCATACGAGAAACGACAGGGTGCAATTGACAAGTTTCCAGATATTCTTACAGAGGTGAGAGGTGCCCAATTTTCGATGACATCAAGCAGTGAAAGTATGACTCGTCTCAACCATCCAGGGGAGAACTCGTTGCTACTTTCCTACGTCTCATCGGGTGGGAAAATTCATCATGCTCTGCAATTTCAGCCACAATTCGCTATGTCAATCAAGAAAATTATTTCTTACGTCCTGCTAATTTTTGTACCCATTTCAATTGCTGCTGAATATTTAGGGTGGGGTTCGCTTGCCATTTTTATTACATCAGGGATCGCTATCGTCCCCCTAGCAATTTGGTTAAGCACTGCGACTGAAGAAGTTGCCGTCGTTACGGGGCCTTCGATTGGTGCATTGTTAAATGCAGTCTTTGGAAATGCAACCGAGCTAATTATTGCTTTAGCAGCTCTAAATGCTGGTTTAGTTGACATTGTTAAAGCAAGTATTACTGGAACAATTATCAGTAATTTACTCCTGGTCATGGGCCTTTCCATGCTTTTAGGAGGACTGCGCTATAAAGAACAGGAATTCAAGCCGATTGTGGCGCGAGTGAATGGTTCCTCGATGACGCTGGCAGCGATCGCCCTTATTTTGCCTACGACGGTCATCAATACCTCAAATGGTGTTCCACTCGATGCAATTCGCAATCTCTCCCTCACAGTTGCCACTGTGTTAATCGTAGTTTATGCTCTGACGTTACTGTTTTCTTTAAAAACTCATAGCTATCTTTACGAGGTGGGATTAGTCGATTTAGACTCACCAAATTCAATCGGTTCTGAAGCTGAATCAACTGCCCACAAACCGAATCTTTGGCTCTGGATTGGTGTGTTAGTAGCCTCTACGGTTGCAGTTGCCTTTGAGTCAGAGATTTTTGTGGGAGTCGTAGAGGAAGCAACAAAGGGTCTGGGATTAACTCCCTTATTTACAGGTGTTGTTCTGTTACCTCTCGTTGGCGGTGCAGCCGAATATGTAACTGCGGTCAACGTTGCTCTCAAAAACAATATGGATTTATCCGTCTCTGTGGCGATGGGGTCTAGTTTATTAGTTGCCCTGCTAGTGGCTCCAATTTTAGTTCTGGTAGGAGTTGTCATTGGTCAACCAATGGATCTCAACTTCAATCCTTTTGAAGTGATTGCGGTAGCGATCGCTGTCACTGTTGCCAATCTTATCAGTCTAGACGGACGCTCTAACTGGTTAGAAGGCGTACTGCTCTTAGCAACCTACATCGTCTTGGGAGCAGCTTTTTACTTTCATCCCGCCTAAGGGTTGTTTTTTGATAATTGGGAAAAAGTTTTGAGTTAAAGGACTTTCTGCTCGCCTCAAAACTCAAAATTCAAAACTCTCATTACCAAATCCTTACGCCGAACGTCCGCTTTCTCCCTTCACCACCGCTGCTCCAATTAAATGCGCCAGACGTAATGCCTCTGGAACGTTGCCGCAGTCAGTCAGACGTTGCAGCACCGCAGCGGTTACGTCTGGCTCAGCACCGCACACTTGGAAAAAGAATGGCGGGAAGGTATAAATTCCACCAGCACGCTGCAAAAGCTTGAGCCGTCGCTCTGGCTGTGGCAAGTGGTGAATGGCTTGTTTGACAGCGGCTAGATCAGGCTGACGCCGCATCACGGCAACGCAGGGGAGTTCCAATCGCTCGGCAAGCTTAGGAAGGTCAATTACGTTAAAACCGCCAAAAGCGATGCCGTCGAGCAGCACTAAGTGTAATTGCGGCAAGAACTTTTTACCGAGCAGTAGCTTACAAACGGTATCAGTTGCATTCCAGCCATCTTGCCGCACCTTTCCCCATACCATGCCCTCAAAGCGGGTGCCTGCACAAACGATCCCAGCGATGGAGGCACTACCACCCCTACGGCGTGCGAACGGTGCATCATCGAAGCCGATGACGCGAATTAGGCGATTGAGTCGGAGTAAAGATTCAAGATTCATCTCACACCAAAAAAGCGATCGCATCCGTGATTTTAAGCTAATTTTCCCTTTTAGAAGCGCTTAAAGTAGCATTTTTGAGCTTAAGAAACTAAACCATACTAATCGTCCTAAAAAAGCTTATTTCTGCCAATTTTCAGGAAAATGTGTTTAATTGTAACTTGTTCGCTCGTCTAACTCAGGTCTCTTGGTGGCATCCGAGGTACTAAAGTGCCCAAAAGCACCCGTGAAAGCTGAACCAGTCCGCTCTAAATAATGAGAAAATGTTAAGTTATCTATCATAAAAACTTGGTGGCAGAATTATGGCTCAAATTCAATTTTCCAGAGGGATCAACGAAGAAGTCATACCGGATGTAAAGCTAACCCGCTCTAAGAGTGGCGCTCATGGCACCGCTACGTTTTATTTTGAAAGTCCCAACGCCTTTAACACCGAAACCTCAGGGGAAATCACTGGGATGTACATGGTTGACGAGGAAGGAGAACTGTTGACGAGAGAAGTCAAGGGCGTATTCGTCAACGGTCAAGCAAAAGACCTCCAAGCAACTTACCTGATGAAGTCTCCTGAAGAATGGGATCGCTTCATGCGCTTCATGCAACGGTATGCAAAAGATCATGGTTTGGAACTTAGCCAGTCCTAAATAAAGAGCTAAGTGCTTGGGGCACAGGCAATACCCATGCAATCCGGTTCGGATAAGCTCATTTGCCTACCAGTAACCTCCGGTAGAGACGCGAAATGGTGCGGCACTGCACTGCGTTAACGTGTCGCAGCACGAATGCACCATTTCGCTAATGCGTCTCTACACCCCTCCACTGAGCGGTTGAAACTGCACACCGACAGCAAGCACACATGAAAACCTGCCGGGAGCAGGTTACAGAACCCTTGATTTTCGGTTGGTTCGCGCTTTTAGGACTTGGAATGCAATCGCCGCAAAATTCCATTCTGAGGGCTTGGTGCAAAATTTGAGTTAACCGAACAGTATTTGAATGCGCGTGCCCTTACCGAGAGCTAGCGAAATCAGGAGTCAAGATTCGTAGGAACGGTTAATCGGACAGCCGTGTGGCAGTAAGATATCCCAGAAAAGCCCGTTTTTAAAAACTCAAAACTCTTGAGGGAATAGCTTACCCATGACCAATCTACCTCACCCAGACCCGGAGAGGATGACAGTGACTTGCGCTGTTATCACTGTTAGCGATACGCGATCGCCCGAAACCGACAAAAGCGGTCAATTGATTAAACAGTTACTCCGAGATGCCGGTCATGCGGTCTCAGAGTACGCCATTCTCAAAGATGAACCGGAGGAGATTCGGGCGCAGCTGCAAGCACTCGCCCAACGCCCGGATCTGGATGCTTTGATCTTCAATGGAGGCACTGGCATCGCGCCGAGAGATACCACCTACGACGCTCTAGAAAGCTTGCTCTCAAAAATCTTGCCTGGATTTGGCGAATTGTTCCGGTTTCTCAGTTATCAAGAAATTGGCTCGCGGGCGATCGCATCTCGCGCCGTTGCCGGTGTCTATCAAACCAAATTGGTATTTTCCATCCCCGGTTCTACCAATGCCGTTAAACTTGCCATCCAACAGCTAATTTTGCCAGAAATTGTTCACTTAGTTAGCCAGCTACAGAAAAGTGAGGAGTGAAGAGTTAGGACTGAGGACTGAGGGCTGAGGACTGAGAAGTGAAGAGTTAGGAGTCAGGAATCAGGAGTCAAGAGCCAGGAATCAGGAGTCAAGAGTCAGGAGTGAAGGCGTCTTACAGGCGAGTCAGTGAGAAATAGAGGGGGATAGGCGAGTGAAAGATAGAGTAGAGCGATTTGAAGATTTGATTGCTTGGCAAAAAGCTAGAATCCTTACAAAATCAATTTATCAAGTCACTCAACAGGGTGATTTTGCAAAAGACTTTGGGCTTTCTAGGCAAATTCAACCAGCAGCAGTCTCCATAATGTCTAATATTGCAGAAGGCTTCGAGCGAGGTGGTCGGGCAGAGTTTCATCAGTTTCTTTCTATCGCCAAATCTTCTTGTGCCGAACTTCGTTCTCAACTCTATGTCGCCTTTGATATTGGTTATCTCAAGCAGACTGAATTCAACCAGCTTTTAACACAGGCACAAGAAGTTGCTCGAATTACAGGCGGTCTTCGCGCTGCCGTTGAGAAACAAAAATACCAACAAAAAAGGACTGAGGATTGAGGACTGGGCTAGAAGAAAAGAAATATTTAAAAGCAGTCAATTTTTCTCCAGTTTCTTCTTACTTCTTCCTCTTTTCCTCAGTCCTCAGTCCTCAACCCTCAGTCCTCACTCTTCAGTCCTCACTTCCTTTGCTCTTAACGGACGCTAATCGGTCGGGTCCGTTGAGGTTTATTGGGTTGGGCAAGGCGGGTGTTTTCCAAAGCTGCGATCGCGCGAGCATATTGGGGATCTTGCTGAGTTCCCACCAGTGATGGATTCGTCCCCAGACGCTTTCGCTGATCGTCGTTCAGGTCAATCTTGATATCCGGAGTCACCCCCTTGTGGCTGATATCCGTTCCTAGGGGCGTGTAGTAGTGGGCAATCGTGACCGCTAAACCCGAACCATCGGAGAGAGAATGTACCGACTGCACTAACGCTTTGCCAAAGGTTTGAGAGCCAATAATTGTGGCTCGACCATTATCCTTCAACGCACCTGAGAGAATCTCGCTGGCGCTTGCCGAGTTGCCATCTACCAGCACAGCCAAAGGCAACTGTGTCAGCGCCGTGCGATTTGTCGCAAATTCTTCGTTGTCTCCCTTGCGGTCTACGGTACGGACGATAGCACCTTTGTCCATCCACATCCGGGCAATTTCCACACTCGCGTGCAATAATCCACCCGGATTTCCCCGCAAATCCAATACAAAAGCATCTACTTTGTCGTTATTCAGGGATTGGATAGCGCGGCGCATCTGCTCTGCTGAGTGAGCGCTAAATTCATTCAGACGGATATAGCCAACGCGCAACTTGCCTTCCTGCTTGACCGACTGACGGACGGCTGCTATTTCAATCTGCGCTCTGGTCAATGTCACATCAAAGTCGCCTTTTCCGTCTCGTGACAGCTTAAGCTTTACTTTCGTCCCCACCTCACCCCGAATCAGGTTAGCGGCGGCTTCCACACTCATCCCTTTTGTGGCTTTGCCATCAATTGTCAAAATCTTGTCCCCAGTCTGAAGTCCCGCTCTCACTGCTGGGGAATTCTCAATGGGTTCTACGACGGTAAGAACCTGAGTCTTTTCGTTCAGTTCCAAGCGCAAGCCGACGCCAGAAAGTTCGCCGGAAGTTTGACTGGTGAGGGCTTGGTACTGTTTAGGATCTAAAAAGCGGGTGTAGGGATCGCCTAAGGTTTCCAATGCTTCCCGAATCGCCTTATAGGCATCTTCACGGGAATTATAGTTTTTGTTCAACAGCTGTTGCCGCTTTGCTTGCCAATCCACCTGATTAAAGGTGCCATCAACATACTCGCGGTTGACAATTTGCCATGCCTCATCGACGACTGATTTTGGACTTTCCTGTAGAGCAGCGCGAACGGAGGAGCCAAAGAAAGATAAAGCTGCTGTCGTAGCGATCGCTCCACCAAAGAGAGCAACATGGAGCAAGGAAAAGTTTTTTGGGGATGGATTCATGAACGGTGGCTCGAACGGGTGGGGTTTAATGTGTAGATACCGCGTGACGCCTGAAACGAACTATTTCTAAGATACTCAGGTTAATTAACCAGGCTGCATCAATTTTGTGCCAGTTCGCCCAGTGTCCTCCTTATTCGTCTCTGTAACAAGGATAACAGTCTAATTTAGCTAGACTCCCCTGCAAATTTTTGTCTACCTAAGTGTAATCGCCGCCAGAGTAAAAGAACAACAAAATCGCTTGGCTAGCTAAAGTAGTGTTAAGCATCGGCTAAATACCCTTCAAATTCTCAAAATGCCCGGAAAACGCAGAGGTAGTTCAACTGTGCGCGATCGCATCAACTTATCTAGGCGGGCTGGTTTCAGAAGATGGCGACAACTTCTAACACCAGGGATCGCTATCTTTAGCGTCATCTTGGGGACATGGTTATTAACTATTATGCTAACTTTGCGCTCTGCGGCGTCCGGTCCAGTAGATGCCTATTTGGTTTTAGGAGGTAGTATTCGTAGAGAAATATACGTAGCTCAGCTTGCAAAAGAATACCCGCAAACCCGCATATTAATTTCTCAAGGTTCTCCCGAACCGTGCATTTTGCTAATTTTTCAACGGGAAAATGCTCCCATAGAGCGAGTTTGGTTAGAAAAGTGTGCAGACTCCACCTTTGGTAACTTCTACTATAGTGTGCCGATTCTACGCGAATGGGGAGTAAAAAAAGTCAAACTAATTACTTCCGGTACCCATCTACCACGAGCTAAGTGGCTAGCACAGATTCTCATGGGCGCTCAAGGCATTTGGGTAGAGCCAGAGATTGTTCCCGAACAAGGCATTCCTGGCAATCGAGAATCCTCTTTCAAGACAGGATTGGACTTATCTCGTAGTTTGTTGTGGGCAATGGTGAGTCAGGTTTATCAGCCTAAATGTTCAAAATTAATTCCCCTGAAGGATGTAGATATAAAAGATTGGCGTCAGCGGGGTTTTAAGTGCGAACACCAGGGGAATATTCAGTAGCGAGTCGCGATCGCATTCTCTTACCCAGCCGTAACAAATGCGATCGCCGACTCATTTTTTAATAAACCGCAGTTTGAGCAGCCATTGCTCGAATGGTAGACAAGGGAATTTCATAGAAGTACCTTTGGCGAAATTGTTCTTCTTGAACTGCTGCGATAAATTGTTCAATGGCTGTCTCTGCTTTCGGTAATTGTGCGTTCCCTAAATCAGAATGACCGGCATCTTCCTGGGAATGCCAAGTAATTTGAACCATCCAGTCGAGTTGTTTAACATGGAAGCCGAGATGAGAGATGGCTTCTAATCCGAGTTGGAGAGTGCGATCGCTAATTCCCAGCTTTTGGTGCAGTTGAGTATACGTCGCCTCTTGACCCGTGCGACTGAGGTATTTGGCAATTCCTAACAGTTGCAGCCAGATTTGGCTGGGGGGAACGGGTTCTGGGGGAGGATACGCGATCGCGAGGGTTTGATTTGCCTGAATTGCCCGCCTGAACCACACTTGCAGCTCATCCCAGCTACTGGGGCACTCTCGAACTGGCAGAACTGATAGCGCAGCAGTAGCAAGTGCGGACTCCTCACGACAGTCTAAAATCCAGTCTATCTGGTTCGGAGTGCCTAACTGCTGCGGCTGTTCTAAAGAACGCACGGCAATTATCCGCACTTCATAGTGAGGTCTAATCCCTTTATTAGGATTTTCGTAGCTATTAAAATCAAGCTCGACAATTGCATCGCATCTACCTTGGGGTAGCTCTTCCTTATAATGTCCCCACCAGATTCCGGAAAACCCAGTTTCGCAAGAGTTATCCCGAATTTTAAAAGTAGTTTTGATATATTGAACTTTTGCGCCTTTTAAGTCCTGAGTATTGCTATTCCAACTATTTTCAAACCAGCAATTTTGAATGAGCAATTTTGGTGCTGAATTGCCCATTCCGCAGGGTTCTAATAGTTTCAGTTCCCAAAATAAATCTCTTCCTAATTCACTGACCGTACACACCAAATCTGCCTGCACAATCGGCGCTAAAGGTGTCCCATCTGGGGTGCCCACAGAAGCTCGCAATTGCTGGTTAACAGCTTCTGTAAACAGGGGAATCTTATCAACTGGGAGACTCAACCCAGCGGCAAAGGGATGACCGCCAAATCGATGTAAGAGGTGTTCTTGCGCTTTCACCAACTGGTAAAGATCGACTTGATTCACAGAACGGGCGGAACCGCGTGCTAAAGCGTTTTCACTCAAGTCGCCCTCTGTACTCAACAAAATCGTAGGACGCCCTGTTTCCTGCGCCACTTGCCCCGCCACTAAACCCAAGACACCGACAGGCCATTGCGTATCGCAAAGAACAATCACGCTAGTCGTTGATAAGTCCAGCTGGCTTAATTTTTTATTAACTTCAGCGGCGACATCTTTTTGCAACGACTTGCGACGGGCATTGGCTAATTCTGTTTCTAATGCCAACTGCTGACAGCGCTTCTCATCGCGGCTGGTAAGTAACTCCACACAGAAGGAAGCATCGCCTTGAATGCGGCTAACAGCGTTAATTCTAGGGCCAAGACCGAAAGAAATGTCCGTTGGGCGATCGCCACTTTTCTGACACAATTCTAATAGACGAGCAACCCCAGGACGATTCCGCTTTTTAGTTTGCTGTTGCAGCACTGAAATTCCTCGCTGTGCCAGGTAGCGACAATCACCGCTTAACTGCACTAAATCGGCAATTAAACCAATTGCCACTAAATCCAATAAATCTTCTAACGGCTGTTGGGGAACATCCGGCAAAGTTTCATAAAGTGCTTCTACTAACTTATAGGCAACTGCCACACCCGAAAGGTGAAACATCGGATGATCTTTGGATAAATAGCGGGGGTTGATGATAGCTGTCAACGCTGGACGTTCCTCTGGCAGGGTGTGGTGATCCGTGACAATTACATCAATCCCTAGTTGATGGGCATATTCAATTTCCTTCAGATTTGTGCTGCCAGTGTCGCAAGTTACAATTAGCTTCGTTCCATCCTGGGCAAGGGCGTCAATTCCCCGTTCATTGAGTCCATGAGACTCCGTTAAACGATTGGGAATGTAATAAACTAGCTGCTGCTGGGTAAAAAACTGTCCCAGTCCATCCCAGAGAACCGATGTTGCAGTAATCCCATCAGCATCAAAATCTCCCCAAATGGCAACTTTTTCCCCCGCGTTACGGGCTTTTATTAATCGTTCCACAGCCCATTGCATTTCCTGCCCAAATTCAAAGGGACTTGCCGGGTGATACAACTGAGAATTTAAAAACCCCGACAATTGTTCAATATCGCGAATCCCCCGTTGCCACAACAGCTGTGCGGCATAATGTCCGGGTAATCCTGGGGCGTGGCGTCTGACTTCGTCAATAAATCCCGCCGGTGGTTCAACCGTTGACTGGATTTGCCATTGAAGTTGCTGCTGTGACATTTTTCTTTTTATCCCTCTTTCTGGCATCCTATCTCACAATAACTGTAAAAGAGATAAAGAAAGAGAGCGATAGCGACCAAAGGTTTAGGTAAAATAGATTGTAACTCGACAACAATTTTTATATTGCCAAATTAAAGAGGCGGCAATGGAAGCGATCGCTTTTTCATTGTATGGTAAACATTGCCGACAATACTTATTTAAGTAGGGCTATACTAAACTTAATATAGATATAATAAATTCCTGCAAATATACCCCTATATCTGACTATTACGGAAGCACAACAAATGCTAGAATTGCCAGATAAATTGGCTTGTGAGCCAGCTATTATCACTAAAAATGGCAAACTTATGATAATTACATTAAGTTTTGAACAGCTTGAATCTCTGGTTAAAAAAATGGAGATATTGTCCAAGCGAGAATTTATGATTCAGTTGCAAGAGGGTATCCAGCAAGCTGATACAGGGGAAACTATAAGCTTAGAAGAGTTAAAGGCTATTTAAAAATGGAGCCTGTTGTAAAATACCAAGTCACTTTAATTGCGCGAACGCAACAACTATTAGTTGCAATAAAATACCCTTGAGAACAAATACTATTAATTTTGGCACGAATAGACAAACTTAAGCATTATCTGGAAAAGTAGGAAAAAGCTTTATCAGAGTTGTATTTTAAAGTTACTTAAATGATTAAACTTCCTAAAGCTTGTATCCGGAATATCTATAAGCAAGGGTCTCGGTAATTTTACGGTTGCTTCAAAAAAAGTCTTAAGTATAAAATTTTAAGATAATTCTTTAAACATCTATTATGAATCCTGATGAAATTTTGAAATATATTACAGATGACTTCTCAAATTTAGACGACAATGCCAGAAAGCAGAAGGCATCTGAAGTTCGGAGCATATGCGCCACTTTTGCAGGTGGACTTATTATAATTCCTATTCCTTTTGCAGACATTTTTACTATTACGCCTGTTCAGTATCTGATGGTTCGAGCTATAGGCAATATCTATGGCTATAAGCTAGATGAGAACGCTGCTAAAGAGGTAGTGGCAGTTGTTGGAGGTGCATGGTTAGGTCAACAAACTTGCTTGGCTCTTTTCAAAATTGGTTTACCAGGGGCAGGAGGTGCTGTCGGTTCAGCCTTTGTTTTTGGCTGGACTTATGGAATGGGTAAGGCAGCAGAACTTTATTTTGAAAGTGGCATGACTGCTACAAAAGAAGAAATAAAAAATGCTCGTAGTAGTGGGGAAAAAGAGGCAAAGAATACATACGAGAAAATAAAAGTTCAAAATGATGATTTAAAAGAACGTATCGATGTTATGCGTTCTATGGGTTCTACAAAAGAGCAAATTATTTACGCTCTGTGGGGTGCCAAAAGTGGTGAAAGCGAAACGTACAGACAAGCAGAAACAGAGTACAAGAGACTGATAGGAGAGTAGTGCCAGGATAGGCTTTTTGCCCACCTTAGTAAGTGATGCGATCGCACCCTCAGTACAGAAGACTAGAGAAAAAGCGCGATCGCATTCATCGGAGCTGTTAAGACAGCAAAGGGGGTTTAGGTAAAATTTTGTTGCACGATGATTATCAAGAGAGTGGCAAAAAGCGCGATCGCCTTTTTGGAGGGTGCGTTTCTCTTAGCACCCTAAATTCGCAACTAATGAGGTAAAACCTGCTTTAATGCCTCCACAAGGCGATCCACAGTCTCTGGACGACTGTTGAATCCCATAAGACCCACACGCCAGACTTTACCCGCGAGTTCGCCCAGTCCGCCCCCAATTTCGATATTGTGTTCGTTGAGCAGCTGACGCGCGATCGCTTTGCCATCCACACCCTCTGGAATGCAAACAGTGGTTAGCGTTGGTAGGCGAAACTCTCGTTTAACGTGCATAGTAAGTCCTAAGTTTTCTAAACTTTCCCAGAGATACTCGACGTTCTTTTGATGGCGCGTCCAGCTATTTTCGATTCCTTCTTCTGCAATCAAACGCAACGCTTCCCGCAGAGCATAGTACAAGTTAATTGGAGCAGTGTGGTGATAGGTGCGTTCCTTACCCCAATACTTACTCAACAACGTCATATCTAAATACCAGTTAGCCACCTTCGTGCCACGTTGTTGCAATTTCTCAATTGCACGAGGACTCATCGTAAACGGCGAAGCACCGGGAGGACAACCTAATCCTTTCTGGCTACAGCTATAAGCTAAGTCAACCTTCCACTCATCCAGAAACAAGGGGACGCCCCCCAGACTGGTAACACTATCCACTAATAGCAGACAGTCAAATTCACGGCAGAGGTCGCCGACTCCTTCCAAGGGTTGGCGTGCCCCCGTGGAGGTCTCGGCATGGACTAAAGCCAGAATCGCTGGGCGATGAGTTTCTAAGGCGGTTCGGAGTTCGTCTATGGGGAACACTTGCCCCCAAGGTTTGGTAATCGTTCGCACATCCGCACCATATCGTCCTGCCATATCCACGAGGCGGTTGCCAAAGTACCCGCTAACGCCCACTAGAACCACATCTCCGGGTTCGGTGACGTTGGCAATGGTTGCTTCCATTGCTGCCGTTCCCGTCCCGCTGACTGCAATGGTGAGGGGGTTTTCTGTCTGCCAAACATAGCGCAGCAACATCTGAATTTCGTCCATCAGTGCCAGAAATGCTGGATCGAGGTGCCCCACCGGAGGGGTATTCATCGCCTGAAGGACAGCAGGATGGGCATTGGATGGGCCTGGACCCAGCAGCAAACGAGTCGGGATTTCTAGAGGGGCGAGTTGCAACCGAGTTGTGTTGTTAATTGAGGAGGTTAGGGTCATGATTGGTTCTAGGCTCGATCAAGCGAGGACTATTTTAGAGTCTAAAGGTTAGCTGAGTGCAAGTAACGCTACTGATATAGCAGTCTTAAATAATTCGCGAAGGCGAGATCCCGGACTTCTTAAAGAAGTCCGGGATCTGAAGGGCTGCTTCACAGCTCAAATAGAATTGCGATAAATCGTATAAGAGACTGTTTTCAAAGAAAAACTGAAAGCAGAAACTTAAGGACTTGTTGGTGTTTTTAAAGTAGTCCTAAGGCTTGAAGACTGCGCCGGGTGATTTCAATGCGATTGACGCCATCGTTATCATTTCGCATATCCATATTTGTGGCAAAGAAATAAACATTTTTGTTCTGTTCCAGATATCCCACAAACCAGCCATTCTCAGGATTCGTACTGTCCGCCCAGCCCGTCTTTCCGCGCAGCACATAGTCTGGAGTTTGTTCGCGCACCATAATATCTTTGACCAAATCTAAGCTGCGTTGGGAAAAGGGTAAGTCGTTGCGATAGAGACGTTGCAGGAACTCAATCTCTTGTTTAGGCGTAATTTTTAAAGGGCCATCTAACCAAAATCGATCGATTTGCTCAGATGTCCCAATTTGACGGTTTCCATAGCCGACTTGATTGATAAATTTCTGCATCCGTTCGTGCCCAATTTTCCGAGCCAAAACTTGGTAGAACCAAACCGTTGAGTCTTTAAAACCTTGGCGCAAGTTGGTGTCTCGGTTCCAAGCTGTGATGTTCCGTTGAATGCCGTCCCAGGTTAAAACAGTCACCTCATCTCGAATCACCCCTGTTTCCAATGCCACAAGCGCGTTGAAAATCTTGAAGGTTGAAGCGGGGAAGAATGCCGTTGAGTTTCGAGGCGCGTTATGTTCGTAGAATTGGTTTTTATTTTGGTCATAAACCACAATTGACCCTTCAATGCCCAGTTCTCGGAAAGAACGCCCTAGGTCTATCCCTTGAGTTGTAGTGATTTCCGAAGTTGGTTGAGGTGGCTGAGAGTTCGCAGCAGTGCCGAGGAAACCGCTAATGGTCAATAGCGCCACGAGGCTAGCAATGGCGATCGCGATCGCTAAGGGCACTTGCTTAATTCGATACATCAGGATTTTCCTTACGTGATTTTCAAACCAGTCCTAATACAGGAATGGGTTTGGCAATTCCTGAAATCTAGTTAGGTATCTGGGTCTTGCTGGCAGCAAATTCAAGTATTGCGACTGTTCTGGAGATACCAGGTATTGAGCGCCAGTTGATGCACCTCGCGCCAGGGAAGGTTATTTGCCTTCGCTAATTCGGCACAATCTTCGTATTCTGGCTGCACATTCGCGATCGCTTTCAGGTCAGGATGCCCTGTCCAGGCAACCTTGACGCGAACGAAGCCATATTCTGTCTGAACCTGTTGAATTTCTCGCTGCAAAATTGAGCGTTGCTGTGTCTGACGCCGGATGCCGAGTGTCGTCGTTTCTCGGAATAAGATCGCTTCGCAAGCGGATATTTGTTCGGGATGGCAAATAACCGTCAGCAAAATGCCAGGACGAGACTTTTTCATCCCAATCGGTTGCGTGAAGACATCCACCGCACCGGCGTTAAACAGTGCCTCAAACACATAGCCGATGGCTTGGGGACTCAAATCATCGATTTGGGTTTCCAGCACCGAAATTATTTCTAAAGAGGGGCTTTCGGAAGGCTGAAGGAATCCCGACTCTTGTTGAGAAGCAAATCGCGTCTCCACACCCTCGCCAATCCAGAGGCGCAGAATATTGGGAATCGGTAACTGACGGGAACCGGCACCATTTCCAACCCGCTGGATCGTCATGGGGGGTGGAGATCCAAAGCCGGTGGCAAGCGTACACGCGATCGCTGCTCCAGTCGGTGTCACCAGTTCCCGATCGATCCCATTACTATAAACTGGCACCTGGCGAGATTCCCACAACTTTAATACAGCCGGTACCGGCACCGCTAGCTGACCGTGAGCTGCTCTAACCATCCCGCCACCAGTGGGGAGTGCCGAACAGTATAGTTCGCCAATCCCCAACCAATCCAAGCCCAGACAAGTGCCGACAATATCTACAATGGCATCAGTCGCCCCGACTTCATGAAAATGAACTTCTTCTGGGGGAATGCCGTGAACCGCTCCTTCTGCGTCTGCCAGCCGTTGAAACACTGCCAAACTGGACGCTTGTACTCGTAACGGAAACTCTGCGGCTGCAATCAACTGGACAATTTCTGGCAAATGCCGCGTCGGGGAATGAGAATGAACCCGATCGCCATCGCCATCGTGATGCTGATGCTGATGCCCACCATTTTGCCGGTGATGTTCGTGGTGGTGATTTGAATCGGTGCGATCGCGATCGCTCAAATCTACGTGAAATTTAGTAGCTTGCTGACCGTTCCGGTGAACGTGTTCGGCTCGTAACTGGTATTCTTGGGAAATTCCCAGCCTCTTGAGCTTTTCTATCAAATAATCTAGGGGAACTCCCGCATCTACAAGTGCCCCCAGGCACATATCACCGGCAATTCCTGTTGGACATTCTAGATACGCTAGCTTGTTCATAAGGAGTAATCAGGAGTCAGGAAAAATTCTGGATTCTGAATTCTGTAGTCTCAGTTCTGGATTCTGCATTATGGCGACAATCTACAATATCCATCCTGATACACCGCAAACTCGTGGAATAGAACAAATAGTAGGTGCCCTAAGAGCAGGCGCTGTGATGCTATATCCCACTGATACTGTCTACGCGATTGGCTGTGACCTAAATGTCAAGTCAGCGGTGGAGCGTGTGAGGCTCCTTAAGCAGCTATCTAATGATAAGCCCCTGACGTTCCTGTGTCCGTCTCTGTCCAACATTGCCCAATATGCCATCGTCAGTGATGTCGCTTATCGGATTATGAGGAATTTAATTCCTGGGACTTACACGTTTCTGCTACCCGCCACCAAATTAGTGCCGAAACTGGTGATGAGTCCTAAGCGCAAAACGACGGGTATTCGGGTTCCGGAGCATACAGTGTGCCAGTCGCTGTTGCAGGCATTAGGCAATCCGATTATTTCCACCTCAGCTCACCTCGTGGATGAGAATGGCAACGCCCCAACCCTAGGGTTGGAGAAGGCAAAATTGTTTGACCAGCTAGACAAGCTAGTCGATCTGATTGTGGACATTGGCTCGGAACCAGGAGATGGGGTTTCCACAATTTTAGATTTGACAGATGAGGAACCTGTCATCGTCCGGCGCGGTCTGGGATGGGAGGCTGCAACGGCTTGGGCGACATCGGTCAGTTGATTTTAGATGAAAGATTAAAGATTAAAGATTGAGTTAAAGCTTTTACATCCAAAATCCCCAATCGCTAATCTAAAATCCCTTTGCGAACTAAAGACAATTAACTACAGCCTCGGCACTAGGGAATTCGGACGATAACCCTACCAGCAATCCACTTCCTGGATTGTCCACTCAACACCAGCTCCTACCGCTTTGCGACAACACTTGTGCGTCGATAGTTTGAGGGGCGCAAGCCCAGATACAGCAAGGGTTAGTGCTTCTTTTAGGTCAGATGGAATGGGGAGAGAGCGTAGAGATGACCCATAGTGAGCTGAGAGTAGTAACACACCCGCTGTCCGGTGTCTAACAATCAGCCCCTACAGTCTATATATAGAGAGTTGAGACGGTCAATCGCAGGCGCTGCCTGAAGGGAGACAAAACTTTTGAACCGTTCTCAGTGGCTCTTGTTGACTTTGAATACTGTCGCTACCAGGGGCTTTCACCATGACAACTATTAATTCTCTCAGCCAATCTTCTGAAAATCTATGCCACTCGACCGAGCAACTGTTGGGAATCGACGTGGAAACGATGACCGACCTGTTGTTAGAGGAATTGCGGACTGAAATCAAAACGACGTCATTGCACGTTCAGGCGATCGCTAACCGGATCGCTCTAGAGGTACAGCGGATTTGCAGCAAGAGTCCGCGCATCCAGACTTCTGGCGAGGTTCGCTCTTGGCAGTTAAATCTGGGACGGCATCGGTTGCAAAAGTGTCTGTCATACTACCGGCTGGGTTCTAAGCGGGGTCGGGTTGAACTGCATAGCAACCTCAGCGCGATGGTTTATCGCTATGTGGTGTCGCCCAACTCTCAGTTAGGTTTTCAAGCCCGCTACAACCTGATTGAGGACTTCTTGCAAGAGTTCTACGCCGAGTCAATCAAAGCTTTCCGGCGGGAAAACGAGCTGACAATAGACTACACTCCCCGCACTCAACTGGAACTGGCGGAGTATATGGCATTCAGCGAACAGTATGCCAAGCGTCGCATCAATTTACCGAATGGCACCAGCCAGCAGCTAATTGTGTTGAGGGCACAGGGGTTTGCTCGCCGCCAGCCTGCTGAGACGAGCATGGATATTGAGAAGGCGATTGAGTTTCCCAGAGGTGAAGATGCGGACACGCAAAGTCGGTCAGCGGCGATGCACCAGCTGCGATCGCAATTGGTTGCCGATACGATTGACCCGGCGGAAGCGGTGTTGCGCGATCGCGTCGTTGCTGAACTGATGGAATACCTGCAAGCCCAAGGTCAAGAGGACTGTGTCAATTACCTGGTTTTAAAGCTGCAAGACCTCTCCGCACCAGAGATTGACGAAATCCTGGGTTTAACTGCACGTCAGCGCGACTACTTACAACAGCGCTTTAAGTACCATGTGGAAAAATTCTCTCGTCAAAACAACTGGAAGCTCGTACATCAATGGTTGGGAGCCGATCTCGACCAAAAACTGGGACTCTCTTCTCAGCAGTGGGAAGCGTTTTGGAATCAACTTTCTCTGGAACAGCAGCAGCTGTTGCAGTTAAAACAAGCTCAAGTTAGCGAGCGGGAAATTGCTCAAACACTCGGATGCACGCCCAAACAGTTGCAAAAGCGCTGGACTCAAGTGCTGGAAATGGCTTGGAAAATCCGCAACCAAGGAGATTTATGACTAATGAGTTTCGAGTGTTGAGTTAAGAAAATTCTTTTAATTCAACACTCATCACTCATCACTTTTCTCTACCCCCACTGAAATTTCCCCGGAATAGAATAGGAACGGGAATCGAGCAAATGCTCCGCCTGACCGACTGCAACAACTTGTCCTGCTGCCAAGATTACTAAACGATCGGCGAGTTCCAGGGCATCGGCTCGTGAATGAGTCACCAGGACAACCGGCAAGTTAAATTGACGTTGAATGGTTTTCAACTCGGTACGAAGGGTTGCTCTCAAATCATCATCGAGGGCGCTGAAAGGTTCATCAAGAAGCAGAATTTTGGGGTAGGGAGCTAAAGCCCGCGCGATCGCTACTCGTTGAGCTTGCCCACCAGAAATCTTCTGCACGGGTTGATGTACCAGATCCTCAAGTTCTAACAAATTTACCAATTCGCGAACGCGCTGCTGCCGCCGGTGCCGTTGCCAGCGGTTGAGAGCAAAGCCAATATTTTCCGCTACGTTCAAATGCCCAAATAAGGCGCAGTTTTGGAAGACATAACCGACATTTCGCCGGTGCGCTGGCAAGTTCAAACGCTCTTTAGTATCCAGGAAGATTGTTCCCGCCACTTCAATCCGGCCCCAGTCCGGACGCAACAACCCTGCGATCGCTTGTAATGTCGAACTCTTGCCACAGCCAGACGGTCCAAATAGAACGGTTAAGCCGCTAGAAACTTCAAACTGAATATTTAAATGAAACTGCCCGCCAATGGTCGCCGACTTAGGCAGAAAATTTTTGCCAAAGGCGACTTTCAGCATGGAATACACATAGAATGTCCCAACGCAATTCCTCTTTAGTTTTGTTAGGGTATATGTTAACAATTGTCAACGAACGCGCACAGCTACTCGGCGGTTATGGCGATCAATCTTGCTCAATCTTCTGCTTCACCCCAGCCACCAGCCCAGAATACAACAGCACTCAGGCAAGTCTTTGAGACGATTCAGGCTGATAGTTGTCCGCACTCCTATAACTTTCATATGCACACCGTCTACTCGGATGGTCGTTTGTCACCGAGTGCGTTGATGGAACAGGCGATCGCGATTGGTCTTAAAGGGCTGGCGATCACCGATCACCATACGATTGGCGGTTTCAAAGAGGCTCAATACTGGCTGCAAAACACCTACACGAATCCTGATTCCGCCCACTTACCCTACTTGTGGATCGGCACCGAAATCACCTCTAGCCTGCTGAACACAGAAGTCCACATCCTTTGCTATGCTTTCGATCCAGAACACTCTGCGATGAAGCAATATCTGAAAGGCTCTGCACCCAAAGGAAGCGATGCTGACGCTGCCAATGTGATTGCCGCCGTCCATCAGTCGGGTGGTTTTGCCGTCTTGGCTCATCCAGCCCGCTACCGCCTTCCTGCTGCAAAACTTATCCCTGCTGCCGCTGAGGCAGGCATTGACGGCGTTGAAACCTACTACGCCTACAACAACCCTAGCCCTTGGCAAACCAGTGCTAGAGAAACCAAGGAGGTGGAACAGCTCGCTGCCACTTATGGTTTGTTCAGCACCTGCGGCACCGATACCCACGGCTTAAATTTGCTCCAACGCCTGTAACACCCAATCCCTCTAGGCAAGCTCCAGAACAGGGCAGGGCTGATTCATTGGTGAGAGAAAAAAGAGAATGAAGAAAATGGAGAGGTAGTCGTTGTCTGCCTTAGTGTAATCCCTCTTTTGTTACTAGGGGGAGAGGAGAATCAGGAAGGAAACCAGAAATAGTAAGTAACAGCGATGGTTACGCCACGTACAGAAGCAGTAAATACAGTCGGCTTCATCGATAACTATTGTCAACACTATTATTCAATATTTGAGGATGTCAGAGGATGTTTGGAAAGACGGAGAGAGTACATAAAGGGTCAGGCAAGTCTGCGTAGCATCAGTCGGCTCATGGCGATATAAATGAACGCTTCTGAGGAAGCTGGGATTCGCTCATAATCGACATTTAAGCGACGACACCAATGCAGCCAACCGTAAGTGCGTTCAACAGTCCAACGCTTAGGAAGTAGGACGAATCCTTGAGCGCCCTCTGGTCGCAGAACCACCTCTAAAAGCCAACGGAAGGTATCAATGACCCAATGTAGAAACGCTTCTCCCGAAAACCCACCATCGACCCAAATTCGAGTCAGTTGAGGAACCCGGTGACGTTCTTGGTTCAACGTTGCGAGCAATTGCTTGGCTCCTTCTCGTTCGGGCACACTGGCTGCAACCACCTGCACGACAATCAACAATCCCAATGTGTCAACCAGAGTAAAGCGGAAAGCGACCTTTAATTTTTTTGCCGCCATCATAGCCAACGGCTTGGTGAACCATGACAGAAGTAGGAACGGTTTGGGAATCCAGACTCGCCGCGGTTGGGTTGCTGTTGCGATTGGCATCAACCCTGACCCATTGAACGAGATGATCGTGAATGCGCTTCCAACTCCCGTCCGAAGCGCCACTTGCGGATATTTGTAGTACACCGTTGAATAGGGTGGATAATCATTAGACCTCCTGCACGAATCGGAAGATAGTGTGCCAGTTTGTAATCGCAGGCGGCACAATTAGAGTGAAACCGTATCGAAGCCTCAGAAGTGCTATGCCGTATCCAGACTTACAACCGCTTTCAGCAGGTGAGTTCAAGCGATTGTGTGGTGTCAGCCGTGCAACTTTTGCCGAGATGGTCACTGTGCTACGCCCGCACCTAGAGCGTCAAGGAAGGCGTGGAGGACAGCCGAAGCTGAGAGTGGAAGACCAACTGCTGGTGGCATTGGAGTATTGGCGAGAGTATCGGAGTCAGTTTCACATTGGAGCCAGTTGGGGTTTGCACGAGACAACGGTGGGGCGGATTATCCACAAGGTGGAAGACCTGCTGATCAAAAGTGGCAAGTTTCGCTTGCCAAGCCAACGGTAGTTGTATCAACCGGGCTGGGAGTGGAACGTGTGGGTGGTAGATGTGGGCGAGATGGAGATTGAACGCCCCAAAACAACAGAAGCGCTACGGAGAGTAGCAAGCAGAAGTGTCATACCTTGAAGGCTCAACTGCTGGTGGACTATGACAGTGGGCAAGTCATTTGTACCGCAGTGGATACGGGCAGAACCCATGACTTTAAGGTACTCAAGCGAAGTCGCTTGCCGTTTGTAACGTCACAAGTGTGTTTAGCTCTTCGAGGCTCTTCCCGGATTCGCCAAACTGCATCGGGGCGCGTGTACACCCACCAAGAAACCACGCAAGCAACCGTTGCCAGCAGAAGAAAAGCAGCATAACCGCGCGTTAGCACGACTGCGAGTGCGGGTTGAGCATGTAATTCGTCGCTTCAAGATTTTTCGCATCTTTTCAGGGCGCTATCGTAACCGTAGGAAACGATTTGGTTTGCGCTTAAACTTGATTGCTGGGCTACTCAACTATGAACTGGCATATGCTTCCTGATTCATGCAGGAGGTCTATTGGGTAAGAGTCGCCAAGCACAACCTGTAACCAGCACATACAATTCGGGCTTGCAACACCAACATCAAGTTGACGCTGCGAGGTCTGCCGTTGTTGGATGCAGGGCTGAGGAGGGATTCAAACAATTCGTATTGTTCAAGGGTTAGATCTGTCGCGTAGGCTAAATTCATGACTTCCTGGAGGGCTGTTTGGATTTTGATATGATTCAGCCTAAACCCCAGGAAGCTTTTCTATCTACTGATATGTTTTGTTACTTCTCAAACATCCTCTCAGGCATTTTGAAGCATTCAAGTATTTACACTTAGGGATGCTATCAGAAATCCCCCAAAAATCCTTGCCCAAAATAGCGAAAACAGTAGGGTTAAAATCCAGTCAATCATTA
>NZ_JAMPKD010000031.1:0-64444 GCF_039961915.1 Trichocoleus sp. DQ-A2 | reverse complement strand
GTGAAATACCAGTGGCTTTCTGATTCCTTGATTGAGGAACTGAAACATCCTTCTATTCCCATGCAACTTGTGTAACTTGTACGCTATATCTAGCGCCTTTGCGTAAGTCCTGAGCTGAACAATATGAAAGGGACATCAAATGACCCTAAAGAGGGCGGGATTGCACAGGTAAAGTGCCCAAATATATTGCTGTACCTGCCGATTAGCAGAATCATTGTAAACGTTTGTAAAGCTTTGCAAAACTACTGCACCTGTATCTGACAAGTCTATAGCGGTTCATCTAGAACCCAATCTTATTGAGACCGCAACCAGGGTACAAACCTCGATCTTCCCGGAAGGTATAAACCAATGAAGGCGCAGTGGAAAAGAGTATTCGTTAAAACAACAGTTTGGCTAGTTACTGAGATCATCCTGAACCTCTTGGGACTCGATAACCTAGCTGATTACAACGAATTTATTCTTGAGCAAAAGAAAATAATGGCAATGAACCATTTATTTGCGCCAACTCTCACTAATAAACTTTGCCTCTATTGGCTTGATTGTGACTCTGCGTTCCAGATGCCACTGGGCTTAGCACCTAAATTCTAAGGAACCTAAAGACAATAGAAGTTAAGAATATTAGGCAATTCTACATTTTGAGAGTAAATTTTGGGTTAACGAGTGCCATTGATTTATAGAAATTATACTACCAATCTAAAGGTAGAGCGGTTGGTCAATTGCAGGCAAAATTCAGTTGTAAAAATAAGCTAAGAAGGTATCAATAGCTAAAATAAATGCTTTATATTGTTAGTAATTAGGGTAGAGTAATTTTAAAGGATTTTGAGCTGTTATGCTTTCGATTTCTAATGCTTTGCATCGCCTAATGACTGGCGCGTCCTTGACGGTTCGTTAAAAAATATCTGACCAATCAAATCGGGTTGCTATAGAAAGGAATCGGTGATTTCCCGCGATTGATTGCACTTTGCTCAATGTTTGGTTTTTTTGGAGACAGGGTAGCTTTGGCTTGATGCCTAAATTTTAGTTTTACGAGAGAGTAGCTGTCCCTCTAATTTATCCATGTTAAGGGAAGGCTGAAATGATGGCACGAATAAACCCGTTTTATTAAGGTTTCCTCAAGCTGCTGCGATAAAAATCACTTCCCTGAGTTTTTGAGGCGATCGCGTTTCTTTTCTTTATAGCAATCTTCAAAATTTTTTGCTTTCGGCAAAAAGCCGCTCTGAATCAAAACTTACTTTCATATCTACCTGTTCTGGAGGGATGAAGTTATGGAATTTGAAGATGCGATCGTTGACGAGCAAGAAGGGACAGGGATTCCTATATTTCTAGCTACCGAAGGCAGCGGTGACTACGATCTTCCAGGAGGACAAGGTAACTTCAACGAGTGGGAACAGAACTTTGACGAACCCTGGTTTGCTAAGGCTGATGTCAAGTTTGTGGACGGGCAAGCGTCTATTCCCCTGCAAATTTTGAACGATAATGTCGTTGATGGAAATGACACTCTAGTATGGACCATTAAGGAATCAGCTCCTTTTGGGTTTACGCAGGAGACCTATACATTCAAGGAAAACGATGCCAACAATCCGAACAACGGCGTTGTTCCAATTCAGTTAAGCCTCAACTCGAATATTAAAACTGCCGTCATTACCATCGAAGACGCTAACAATATTGTCGCCCCCATTATCGGCAATGCTGCCAACAACTCTTTATATGGCGATCAGGAGGATGACGTTATTTACGCGAAAGCCGGGAAAGACTACGTCAATGGCTGGAACGGCAACGATAGCCTTTACGGTGAAGCCGGGAAGGACACGCTACTGGGTGGTTTTGGCAACGACTATCTGAATGGGGGCTACGGTAAAGACAAGCTGTACGGCGAAGCCGGAAATGATATTTTAGATGGTTTAAATGGGAATGACAGCCTTTATGGGGATGCTGGCGATGACATTCTGATGGGCTGGTCTGGTAACGATTGGCTATCTGGCGGCGACGGGAATGATGTCCTCAAGGGTCAGCTTGGCAAGGACACTCTCGTCGGCGGTTTTGGCAATGACCGGCTGACGGGTGGTGAGGGAGCGGATAAATTTGTCTTTAATTCTCCGGGGGAGGGAATTGATAACATCCTGGACTTCAATTCCCTAGAGGGGGATAAGATTCAGATTTCTGCTAGTGGTTTCGGCATTGGGAAAGGTCAATCCGATAAGTTCAGCTACGACAGCAGCACAGGTGCTTTGTTCTTTGAGCAGACACAGTTGGCGTCTGTGCAAATCGATTCGGGTTTTGTCCTTGCCTCAGACATGATTATTGTTTAAATATCGTGCGTGCAAAATGGCACGCTATTCTGGGAAGCGATCGCCTTTTTCATCCTGACAGACGTCTGGATACGTTTTTACTCAGGCAAATGGTTGAATCCGACCCAGTTGTGGGGTTTGTGTATGAAACTGCGTTCTCTGTCATTCTGGCTTTTTGGCAGTCTTTCCGGGTTCTGTCTGGTGACAACCAGCCCCATGCAGGCGCAAATTGTCGAGGATTCAACCCTACCCCAGCCCTCCATCGTTACTCAAAGTGGCAACAGCAGAATAATTACCGGAGGTACGCAAGCTAACTCCAACTTGTTCCACAGCTTTGAGGAATTTTCGATTCCTACTAACGGCAGTGCTTACTTTAACAATGCTGCCAATATTCAAAACATTATCAGCCGCGTCACGGGTTCCTCGGAGTCTAAGATTGACGGCTTGATTCGAGCCAACGGAACCGCCAACCTATTTCTAATTAACCCCAACGGGATTACTTTTGGCTCGAATGCGGCGCTGAAGATTGGCGGATCTTTTTTGGCGAGTACGGCGACTAGCCTCAGCTTGGCGGATGGAACTTCGTTCAGCGCCACGAATCCCCAAACGACACCGCTGCTGACAGTCAGCGTCCCAATTGGTTTGCAATTTGGAAAACCAGCCGCCAGCATTCAAGTGCAGGGGGCGAAGCTGCAAGTGCCGTCTGGGAAAACCTTGGGGCTAGTGGGTGGTAACTTGACGCTCGTGGGAGGAAGATTACAGGCGGCGGGGGGACGGATTGAATTAGGCAGCGTCGCTGGAGCAATCACACCCGCTTTCCCCGTACAAGTTAACCTCACCCCAACTGCCCAAGGCTATGCGCTGGGGTATCCGAATATCCAGAACTTCCAAGACATCCAGTCCCAGCAAACGACGGTAACGACCAGCGGCAATGGGGGAGGCGATATTCGCGTCCAAGGTAGGCGGATCGCGCTTACAGAGGGTTCTCAGATGCTGGCGAATACCTTGGGTTCAGCACCCGGAGGGACTTTAGCGGTCACTGGCTCGGAGTTGGTGGAAATTAGTGGCAGTTCGCCTAGTGGCGATCGCAGTGGTTTATTTGCCAGGGTTAATTCAAAAACAGCCACCGGATCTGGGGGAAATCTGACCGTTGAAACCGGAAAATTCATTGTCCGGGATGGGGCGCAAGTCTCCACTTCTACTTTCGGTCAAGGGCAGGGCGGGAATTTAACGGTGCGGGCGACCGATTCGGTAGAAGTCAGTGGCAGATCGAGCGATCGCGAAATAGGGAGTGGATTGCGGGCTACAGTCCAAGGGGGAGCGACAGGGGATGGGGGAAATCTAACCGTTGAAACTGGACAATTGATTGTCCGAGATGGAGCCGAAGTAACAACTTCTACTTTTGGGCAAGGGAAAGCCGGAGATTTGACCGTAAAAGCGACCCAAGTGCAAGCGATGGGTTATGGTTTCGACGAAAACAATACGCTCAGGCAAAGCAGTTTGCGTGCCCAAGTAGAACAAAACGCCACCGGAACTGGAGGAAATTTAACCATAGAGAGCGATCGCTTGAGCGTTCAAAATGGGGCACAAGTTGCAGTAACGACGCTTAGCAAGTTTAGCCAAGCCAAGGCAGGCACTTTGACCGTTCGAGCTTCAGACGTTGAACTGGCGGGGGTTGCGGTTTCCGCAGACGGTCAATTGCTGACAAATCAGCTCGGTTTGCCTTTTCCGAGCGGCTTATTTTCCGGCAGCGGTATCGATTCCCAGGCAGATGGAGGAGCCTTAAGCGTTGAGACTGAACGATTGCTCGTCCGCGATGGAGCCGTCATCCAGACTTCTACTTTAGGAGCAGGGGATGCGGGAAATTTAACCGTTCAAGCTTCCGAGTTGGTGGAATTAGCGGGTACTGCTAAAGGCAGTCAGTTTCCCAGTAGCCTGCTCGCTGTTTCTGGCGGAATTCCTGGATTTCCAGGGGTTTTTGACGCCACAGGTCGCGGGGGAAGTCTGAGGGTTAATACTGGAAAGTTGATTATCCGGGATGGGGCAGCTGTAGCCGCGAGCAGTTTTAATCCAGCGAACGATGCCAAAGGTGCTGGAAACCTTGAGCTGACTGCTCAAAGCTTGAGTTTAGATAACCAGGCAACGATTACGGCGGCAACTGCATCCGGTAATGGGGGAAATATGGTGCTAGTGCAGGATTTGTTGCTGCTGCGCCACAACAGTAAAATTTCAAGTACCGCAGGCATTGCAGGTGCGGGTGGCAATGGCGGCAACATCACGATTAACAGCTCATTCATCGTCGCCGTCCCTGGGGAAAATAGCGACATTACTGCCAATGCTTTTACTGGCAATGGGGGGAGTATCCAAATTACGACTCAAGGCATCTTTGGAATTCAGTTTCGGGAAGACGAAACTCTCTTGAGCGACATCACCGCCAGTTCTGAGTTTGGCGTGGACGGTGTGGTGGAAATCAATACGCCGGATGTTGACCCCAGTCGCGGTGTAGTCGCTTTACCGACCGACTTAGTGGATGCCTCTGGACTGATTGCATCAAGTTGTGGAGCCACGGTCGGGCAACAAAAAAGTGAATTGGTCGTTACCGGACGCGGTGGAATTCCACCCAATCCCGGCGAAACCCTCAGCAGCAACCTCGTTTGGAGCGATTTGCGCCTGATAACTCAGCAAGTCGGAAATCTTCCGAATCCTGCGGTTGTTCCCACCCGTCCGGCTACCGGGGAGAGTTCCAGGCAGTTGATGGAAGCCCAAGGATGGGTGAGGAATAACTTTGGCGAGGTCATTCTCACCGCGCGATCGCCCACAGGGGTGCCTCACGCCACTTCCTGCGCTGGCTCCTAGAAAGGGGTACAAGTAAAGTTTTGTAACGTATTGCATAATTCCTGATTTTTCGGCTGATACATCCTTAGAGATTTGCAGATTTTGTCAGAGCAATCGCGCTCAAAATATCAGTCGCAAACCAGAAATTCAAAGGGACTCAGGTATGACTACAGCTTTACAAATCGGTAATCGCACCCTCACAGCTGAGGAAATCATTCCCCTACTGGCTAGCTACCAAATGTTTCCTCAATTGCTGCGTGAGAGCATTATTGATAGCGCGATCGCTTCTTTTAACTGTACGCCTGAAGAAATTGCTCATGCCTGCGGGAATTTCTACCAGCAAAATCAACTGACTTCTGAAGCCGAACAGCAAGCTTGGCTAGAGCGCTACGGGATGAGCCAAGAGCATTTAGAAGCCTTAACAACGCGGAAGTTAAGAATTGAAAAATTTAAACAAGCGACTTGGGGGAACAAACTAGAATCTTATTTTCTCAAGCGCAAAGGTCAATTGGATCAAGCCATTTATTCGTTGATTCGGACGAAAGATCCAGGCATTGCCCAAGAACTTTATTTCCGCCTTTCCGAACAAGAGCAGTCTTTTAGCGAACTGGCGGCTGAGTATTCCCAAGGGCCTGAAGCACAAACGGGTGGAACTATCGGCCCGGTAGAGATTGGGACTCTCCACCCGCATCTGGCGAGACTGCTATCGGTTAGTCAAAAGAATCAACTTTGGTCGCCCAGACCTTTAGGTGAATGGATGGTCATTGTGCGCCTAGAAAAGTTAGTTCCCGCCCAATTAAATGAATTCATGCATCAACGATTGCTGCGAGAACTTTTTGAAACGTGGGTGCAAGAGCAAATCGGGAACCTACCCGAAGCAGATAAAATTTGGCTGGGGGCTGCAACAAATCGTAAAGTTGAACCAAGCGGTCAACTGGCAGCAGCGTAAACAAGCGATCGCTAAGTAGAGCATCGCTCTATTTAGGTGTTAAAAACAACTTCGATAATACGCATTTTTCTTGCCCTGAACTATTCTGATAAACTACAGAAGAGTGGTGCTAAACCTGTCAAAATGATTCACAAGGATCTGAGGCATCACTTATTAAAATATTCTGTTTTTTTCAGCAAAAGTATCGGTTTTAACTGTAATAGATTGTAAATATTTGAACAAGGAGGGTGGCTTTCTTTCCCATCAAGTAGCAGCTTGGATGGAGAGCGTAGCCGCAAAACGGGATGACCCATACGGCAATTAGTATCAAAGAAATTCTCGCTGGTATATCTCCGTTTAATCAACTGCCATCGGTTGTCTTAGAAAGAGTCGCAACAAAATTTCAATTTTTGCGCTACCGCATGGGACAGGCAATGTTTGTGCGAGAAACAATGCCAGCGCAAATTGCCATCATCTATCAAGGGCAAGCCCGCCTTTTAGGTTATGACCCCCGGAGCCAAGCACCTGTCACCCTGAAATTATTAGAACCCGGAGAAATTCTCGGATGGGTTAGCTTAATTCGGGGAACAGCTTGCGAGACAGCGATCGCTTCGACAGAAACCATTTGTTTAATCCTCCCAGACACCGATTTTTTAGCTTTATTAAACCAGGAACGCTCATTTGCGGCTGCTTTTGAAAACCGTTGTTCTTTGATTGAAGTCTTCGATCTGATTGGGGAAGAATTGGCGCGTCAAGCTGACGGGACAACCAATCTCAAAGAACTAGCTTTAAAAGCGGTTTCAGACGCAACGATTCTCAACTTACCACCCGGAAAAACTCCCCTGAGCAAGATAGATCCCGACTGGGTATGGCTGGTGAGTGGCGGAACTGTCGCTGATTTCCCTGTCGGAAGCCGCTTGATACCGAGTACACCCGGAAATTTACACGTAGAAGGCGGGAGAGGGGTTCGTTTATTAGGCTTGCAGAAGTCCATCCTGTTTCCCTCGGAATCGAAAGGCGCGATCGCGTTAGCATCGGCGTCCCTTGCCGCTACAACTGACTGGGAAGCGATTCCCTACGCGCCGGAACAGCCTCCATCTGGTGAAACGGCGACGACTTATAAACACGAGAAACACCCCTACATCTACGGGAGAGGTCGTCTGGATGCAACAATAGCTTGCTTCCAAATGCTGTCTCAGCACTTGGGGATACCTTTCCGGCGAGATGTTATCAAGAGAGTCTTAGTCAATCACCTCAAGCACACCGAGAACTTATCTCTGCAATTTTGCGGTGCGGTGGCTGAGTTAACGGGGTTAAATACGCAATTAATTAAAGTGCCTGCGGCTGCGGTGTGTCGCTTGCAAGCTCCCGCCATGATTAGCTGGCAAGATAGTTTTGCGATTCTTTACAAAATTAGCGATCGCGAGTTAGTGCTGGCGGTGCCAGAAATTGGCATTTTACGCAAAAAACCCGCCCAATTCATGGAAGCGTGGGGGCCAGAAGGGGAAGTTCTGCTGCTCCGACCCACAAAAGAAGCTTCTAAAGAGCGGTTTAGCCTGCGTTGGTTTTTACCTTCTATCTATCGCTACCGCAAGGTTTTAATAGAAGTTTTAATTGCTTCCATTTTTGTACAAATCTTTGGTCTAGTAAATCCTCTGATGACTCAGGTGATTATTGACAAAGTTCTTGTACAAAATAGTATCGATACTTTATCTGTTTTAGGCATTTTCTTAGTAGTCGTCGCTGCTGTCGAAGCAGTTCTGACCAGTTTACGCACGCATTTATTTGTTGATACCACCAACCGGATGGACTTGGCTTTAGGTTCAGAGGTCATCAGCCACCTTCTACGCCTGCCCTTGTCATATTTTGAACGGCGACCTGTTGGGGAACTCGCTACTCGCGTTAATGAACTAGAAAATATTCGCTCCTTCTTAACCGGAACTGCCTTAACTGTAGTGTTAGATGCCATCTTTTCAGTCATCTACATTGCGGTGATGTTGATTTACAGCGGAGTGCTAACGCTAGTCGCATTGGCAACAGTGCCACTGTTTGCTTTGCTAACACTTGGAGTGTCACCGATCATTCGGCAGCAGTCGCGGGTGAAAGCAGAGCGCAACGCCGAAACTCACTCTTATTTAGTGGAAGTTCTGTCAGGAATCCAAACAGTTAAAGCGCAAAATTTAGAATTGCGATCGCGCTGGCAATGGCAAGAGCGTTATGGTCGTTACATCAGTGCTGGATTTAAGACAGTTTCCACCTCTACGACTGCCAGTTCCGTAAGTAGTTTTCTGAATAAACTCTCCAGTTTGTTAGTGTTATGGGCGGGAGCTTATTTAGTCCTCAAAGGAGAATTAACATTAGGACAGTTGATCGCTTTCCGCATCCTTTCCGGTTATGTAACCAGTCCGTTATTGCGATTAGTACAACTGTGGCAAAACTTTCAGGAAACCGCTTTATCTCTTGAGAGGCTGGGCGATGTTCTTGACGCCAATCTCGAAGCAGATGAAGCCGATCGCCATAACATTCTCATGCCAGCCATTCAAGGAAGCGTGAAGTTTGAAAATGTTTCTTTCAGCTTCAATCCTAGCGGCGCTCTTCAGCTAAGTAACATTAATCTGGACTTTCCAGCAGGGCTATTTATCGGCATCGTGGGACAAAGTGGATCGGGTAAAAGTACGTTGACAAAACTTTTACCCAGACTCTATGAGCCAAGATCGGGGCGGATTATCATTGATGACTACGATATTAGTAAAGTAGAACTTTATTCCCTGCGGCGTCAGATTGGAATGGTGCTTCAAGATACTCTCTTGTTTGATGGGACGGTGCAGGAAAATATCGCGCTAACTAATCCAGATGCTAGCGATGAGGAAATCATTGAAGCCGCCAAGGTAGCTTTTGCTCACGACTTTATCATGGCTTTGCCGAACGGCTACAACACTCGCGTTGGAGAACGAGGTTCTGCTTTATCTGGGGGACAAAGACAGCGAATTGCGATCGCGCGTACCGTTTTACAAAATCCTCAGTTACTGATTTTAGACGAAGCGACCAGCGCTTTAGACTACAACGCAGAGCGACAAGTGTGTTTAAATCTCGCCTCGACGTTCCGCGATCGCACTGTATTTTTTATTACCCATCGTTTAACTACAATTAGAAATGCCAGTCTGATTTTGATGATGGATCAAGGTGCAGTCGTTGAACAGGGAACTCATGATGAATTAATGGCTCTTAGAGGTCGCTACTACTGTCTGTATCAACAACAAGAAGCGCAGCTATAACAAAGGAAAAGGGGAATAGCTAATGGGTAGTTAATAACTCTCCTCTCCCAATTTTCCCTTCTATTATTCACCTTGCGAACCTCTCGCCGCTACGCTAACACTCTTCAGTCCTCAGTCCCCAGCACTCAGAACTATTGTCAGCTATGCTTCAACAAAATAGAAAACAGTCTAACGAACACCTATCTTTAGTAGCCCAAGCAGTCCCAAATCCTAACCTTGATACAGTCCCCAACCCTAGCCTTAATCAAGAAAAGAAGGAAGTAACGCCACCCACCTCCACCTCAAATAACTTCGATCAAGCTGTTATTCTGCAACAATCCCCGACTTGGTCTCGCGCGATCGTTTGGGGAATCATGGGAATGACAACTTTTGTGATAGTTTGGGCTTCTGTATTCCAAATTGAAGAAGCCATCCCTGCGACTGGCAAACTGGAACCTCAAGGTGCTGTTAAGGAAGTTCAAGCTCCAATAGCAGGGGTAGTGAAAGAAATTTATGTCAAGGATGGACAACGAGTAAAAAAAGGAGATAAACTGCTGAGCTTAGACTCGGAAACGGCTCAGGCTCAGTTGACTTCCCTAAATAAAATTCAGACAGCATTAAAGCAAGAAAATCAGTTTTATCGTTCGCAAATAAAAGGCGCAGATTTCCCCGCAGCAATAGATGGAGAGACGGCTCAACTAAAACTGCCATTAGAGTTAGTCTCTCTGACTAAAGTGCGCTCCTCTTTAGCGTCAGAAAATCAACTGTATCGCGCTCAACTAAGAGGTTCTTCTAAAGGAACAAGTCTTAGCTTAGATCAACAGCAACGTTTTCAATCGAGTATAGCAGAACTAAATTCTCGCGTTGCGACTGCTAGGTTGGAAGCTGAGCAATTGGAAAAACAGCTAAGTCAAACTCAGGTAGAGATAGCGAGTTCCAAAGACCTATTAGAGGTGAATCAGGGAATTCTCGACGATATAGAACCGATCATGAAGCAAGGAGCAGTTTCCCGCGTGCAATACCTGAAGCAGAAGCAGGATGTACGTACTCGCCAAGCTGAGGTGGATCAACTGACTCAGGAACAGAAGCGGTTACAGCTAGCGATCGCGCAAGCGAATGAAAAGCTGCAAAATACCATCGCTTTGACGAAACAAGATCTGCAAACCAAAATTGCTGAGAATGAAAAACGTTTGGCAGAAATTGACGATCAGCTAAACAAGGCAATTGTAGAAAACAACAAACGCCTTGCAGAAATTGACAGTCAAATGAGTCAAGCAGAACAAAATTTAAAATATCAAGAAATTAAAGCTCCGGTAGATGGAACCATCTTTGAGCTAAAACCTCATGGGCCAGGTTTTGTTACTAATTCTACCGAACCCGTTTTAAAAATCGTTCCAAGTGACAGCCTAGTTGCTAAAGTTTTTATCACCAATAAAGATATCGGCTTTGTGAAAGAAGGAATGGAAGCAGATATTAGAATTGACTCTTTTCCATTCCGAGAATTTGGCGATACGAAAGGTCGTTTAACCTGGATCGGTTCGGATGCTCTACCACCCGAACAAATTCGCCCTTATTATACGTTTCCTGCCAAAGTTAGCTTAAATAATCAGTCCCTTTTAATTAAGGGTCGAGAAGTCCCGCTGCAATCAGGGATGTCAGTCAGTGTCAACCTGAAGGTACGTAAACGCACAATCATGAGCATTTTCACTGATTTATTTATGGATAAAGTTGAAGGCTTAAAGACGGTTCGCTAGTGTTTCTTAGCAGAAAGATGGAATCGGGAGAGGGAAGTCTGCGATAAAGTTGCAGACGCGATCGCGCTCGTTGCCAGACCAGGGAGCGGAGTATCCTGGGAAATAAGTTCTGGAGAGGTATCCTCATGCTGAAGCTTTATCACACTCCCCTTTCCGCTAACTCAAGGCGCGTATGGGTGGCGCTACTGGAGAAAGAAATTCCCTTTGAGCTGGTATCGCTGAATATGGATGGCGATCAATTTCAACCAGAATTTCTAGCGATGAATCCCTTCCACCACATTCCAGTTTTAGTGGATGATGGCTTTAACGTCATAGAATCCTTAGCCATCCTTGACTATCTAGAGGCAAAATATCCCACGCCTGCCTTACTACCTACGGATGCCAAGGCGCTAGCAACCGTGCGGATGGTGGAAATGGTGACTGTCAACGAACTGTTGCCTGCCATAAACCCATTCGCGAATCAAATGATGGGTTTGGATACAGACGCGCAGCAGTTGGAGCAGTCAAAGCAGAAAATTCTGACAGTGCTGAACTTTTTTGAGAGTCTACTGGGCGACGATCGATACTTTGCAGGTAGCGCTAGTCTCACCCTCGCTGAGATTGTCGCCGGAACGATGGTGCCGTTATTGCCTATGCTAGGCGTATCGCTGGATAACCATCCCAAACTGAGTGCCTGGTGTGAGAACTTGACGCAGCGTCCTGCATGGCAAAAAACCCAGCCCACTCAGGAGGCAATTGAAGCCTTTAAGCCTCGATTCAAAGAGTTGATGGCAGCGCGGCAGAACCAGTCTTAATACCAGTTGGTAGCTGTAACCGTGAACCGATTTAGATGCGAGAACAACCGTGGAGCCTCCCGCCCTAGGAATGGTTTCAACAAAGTTAACTTAAGATAATAAATACCTGACAAATTAACAGGGAGAGTCCTTCCTCAGTCGTCAATCACCCCAGAAGCAGGCGGGAGGAGCGATCGCTTTACCCTGTTGACATCCCACCACTCGCCATCTGTCAAATGAACATCCTGAACAATCTGCTTTTCCAACCCGCTCAACCTCCCCGCGAGAAAAAACAACGTCGTGGCGTTGAAATTAAGTCACAGCGTGAAATTGAAATCATGCGGCAGGCGGCGAAGATTGTGGCAACCGTACTCAAAGAAATTCAAGAGATGGTGCAGCCCGGTATGACAACGGCGGATTTAGACGCTTATGCCGAAAAGCGCATCCGCGAAATGGGGGCAACACCCAGTTTTAAGGGATATCACGGCTTCCCTGCTTCCATTTGCTCCAGCATCAACAACGAAGTCGTACATGGCATTCCCAACGCCAAAAAAGTGATTCGGACTGGCGATGTCTTGAAAGTTGATACAGGTGCTTATTTCCAGGGCTATCACGGTGATTCCTGCATCACTATCGCCGTGGGTGAAGTGACACCAGAAGCGGCTAAGTTAATCCGCGTAGCAGAAGAAGCACTCTTTAAAGGAATTGAACAAGTTAAAGCTGGAGCCTACCTGCTCGACCTTGCTGGTGCCATTCAAGACCATGTGTTAGGCAATGGTTTTAGTATTGTGGAAGACTTCACCGGACACGGTGTTGGACGGAATTTGCACGAAGAACCGTCTGTTTTTAATTTCCGCACCCGCGAGATGCCAAATGTCAAGCTTCGGGCTGGAATGACTTTGGCAATTGAGCCGATTTTAAATGCTGGTTCAAAGTTCACCCGCATCTTATCCGACAAGTGGACGGCAGTGACGGTGGATAATGCCCTGTCAGCTCAGTTTGAGCATACCGTACTGGTGACGGAAGATGGATATGAGATTTTGACCGACCGCTCGAAAGTTTAACGCATCGTTACATTGATTGACCCGCAGCATAAAATGCTGGGACTATACAAACAAAGCTCGCCTATGCGGGCTTTGTTTATTTTTATAGAATAAGTTGATAAAGCGATCGCATCTTGATACAAATTCTATTCTCATCTCTAAAATTTGAAATTTAAAATAGCTATGAGCAGGTGGCAATATGTACCAAACAGCGCAAGAATTAGAAGCACAAATGCCAGATGCTACAAAACTTTTGAGCGATGAACCAGAAATGGAAAGTTCTTTGCACTACAAGCAACTAGCTTTATTGGTGAGTTGCTTAGAATGGTTTTGGCGCAAGCGGAATGATTTTTTTATTGGCGCTAATCTGACAGTTTATTTTAGTCGGCAACAACTGCGAAATCGAGACTTTAGAGGACCAGACTTTTTCCTAGTGAAAAACACGGAAAAAAAAGAGCGTCTCTCTTGGGTAGTGTGGGAAGAAGAAGGCAAATATCCCGATTTAATTATCGAATTACTGTCCAATACGACTGCTAGTATTGACCGAAATCTCAAAAAAGAGTTGTATCAAAACCGCTTTCGCACGCCAGAGTACTTTTGGTTCGATCCCGAAAGTTTAGAGTTTGCGGGTTTCCGGTTGGTAGGAGAACAATATCAAGCGATCGCGCCCAACCCTCAAGGCTGTCTGTGGAGTGAGGTTCTAGATTTGTATTTGGGTATAGCAGCCGGAAAATTGCGCTACTTTATCCCAGAAGGTTCTCTAGTTCTTACCCCAGAAGAGGCAGCAGAACGACTAGCAGAACAACTGCGATCGCTCGGTGTCGATCCGGATACTTAAGCGAAAAAGCGATCGCGTGAAACAATGTTTATTGGCAAGCTAGGATTTTATTGCCTAGACGCGCTCAGGCGTTCAAGATTAAATAGCGATCGCCCAAAGTCCCCATGAATCAAACTGATTTAGCTTTTACCCCAGCGATAGAACAGGCGCGGCTCATCCGCAGCAAACAAGTATCACCGCTAGAGTTGGTGGAACTTTACCTGGAACGCATTCAGAGACTGGATTCCCAACTGGGGAGTTATTTTACCGTCATGGCAGATATGGCGCTTGCCGATGCCCAGGCGAAGACGGAAGCATTGGCAGGCAACACAGAAGAATTTCCGCCCTTTTTTGGAGTACCCATTTCAATTAAAGACCTCAACCCCGTTGCTGGTGTTCGCTGTACCTACGGAACAGCCGCGCTGATGGACAAAATTGCCGCTTATGATGATGCGGTGGTGACGCGGATTAAGCTGGCGGGGTTTACGATTCTCGGTAAGACAGCGACTTCTGAACTGGGTTCTTTCCCTTATACAGAACCTCCGGCGTTTCCACCCGCCCGGAATCCGTGGAATCTCGACTATACACCAGGGGGATCGAGTGGGGGCGCTGCGGCGGCTACGGCGGCGGGGTTGTGCGCGATCGCTCAAGGTTCTGATGGCGGCGGTTCGGTGCGCGGTCCCGCCGCTTGTTGTGGTTTAGTCGGCATTAAACCCTCCAGGGGTCGGGTGTCTTATGCACCTGTGGGCGATCATCTAAATGGCATTGCAACCAATGGCTGCTTGGCGCGTAACGTTGCCGATGCTGCCGCCCTTCTGGATGTCATGTCTGGTTATGTCGCGGGCGATCCCTACTGGTTGCCCGACCCAGGAACGACTTTTCTTGCCGCAACTGCCCAAAAATTGGGGTCTTTGCGGATTGCTTTTTCTACAACAATTCCCCCGATAGGCGAAGCCGATTCGGCATCTGGGCAAGCCGTCCAAAAAACTGTGCAATTGCTAGAAGAAATGGGTCATACCGTTGAACCCGGTTGTCCAGACTTTACCGATTTGATCAAACCTTTTTCCAAAGTTTGGCAAGCTGGTGTGGCGGCGACGGGGATTCCCGGCGACTACTTGGAACCGATGAATCGCTGGATGCTAGAGAAATCCGGTTCTGCGGGTGAATATCTGCAAGCGGTTGCTCAGATGCAAATTATGGCGCGGCGCATTGTTGCCTTTTTTGACAACTATGACGTTTTGGTAGTGCCCATTTATATGCATCAGCCAATTCGGGTTGGGGAGTGGGCGCACCTGAATCCGGAGGAAAGATTGCAGAAAATCATTCAGTGGATCGCTCCGTGTCCCCCATTCAATGCCACCGGACAGCCTGCAATCGCACTTCCGACTGGTTTTGACGCCAACGGGTTGCCAATCGGCGTGCAGTTGGTGGGACGCCCCGCTGACGAAACCACGTTGATTGCCCTCGCCGCACAACTAGAAGCTGCAAAACTTTGGAGCGATCGCCGTCCTGACTTTGCCGCGCAATAAAAGCGATATCTGTTTCTCGTTCCCCGGCTCAGCTGGGGAACGAGGCTAATTAGCCCCAAGACAGTTTATGCTTTGGGATTATCCTACTGGTTAAATTCGTTAGAGTTCCTGAATACGCGGACGAATCAACAACTCACCGATATTGACGTGTTCAGGTTGGCTCACCACGTAAAGAATCGCGTTGGCAATATCTTCCGCTTGCAGAATATCCGCACCCGGAGCATAAAAACCGCCTTGTCCGGTCACAGCTTCTTTCGTTGCCTCGTGCTTAATTGAATCGGCAAGTTCAGTCGCCACTGCCCCTGGTTCAATGTCTGTCACCCGCACGCCATATTCAATTGCCTCTCGGCGCAAACTATCGGAGATGGCGCGCACCGCAAATTTGGTTCCGCAATAGACCGCCGCCCCTTTAAAGGCAAAGCGTCCAGCCACCGATCCAAGATTCACAATATGACCGTGCTTGCGCTTAGCCATGCCGGGAAGGACAGCATGAATGGTGTAGAGGAGTCCCTTCAAGTTCACATCAATCATCCGCTCCCACTCATCCACGCGCCCTTCCAGCATCGGTGCCAGAGGCATTAAACCAGCGTTGTTGATCAGGATGTCCACGCCACCCATTGTTTCCAGTTCCTCTCCAAGCTGTGCCACAGCTTCTCGATTCGTTACGTCCAAGGGTTTGATCATCGCCTGACCGCCTGCACGTTCAATTTCCTGGGAAAGCTGTTCGAGTTGCTCGGTGCGACGTGCCGACAAAACGACTTTCGCTCCGTTCTGAGCTAATATTTTGGCTGTTGCTGCGCCGATGCCGCTACTAGCACCAGTAATCCAAGCTCGTCCTGAAAGGATTGCCATATTTTATCTCCTGTAATGATTAGAGTCGTACTTTACCCATCCCGATGGGGATGAATTTGTCGGTTAGGGAATTCACGCCAATGGTTAGAAAAATGGGCAGTTTAGGCGATCGCTACTTTTGGCTAAGATTGCCCTCTAATGCCCGATTAATCGCCCGTTCCAAGCTTTCTTGACTTAACAAACCCGGCAAAATGCGATCGCCAATCATAAATGTCGGGACTGAGGTAATACCGACTTCTTTGCGAGTCTGTTCTAATGCCTGCTGATGAGCTGTTTTATACTTTCGAGTTTCCAAGGATTCTCTAAACTCTTTTTCATCCAGCCCAATTTCTCCCGCTAACTGCGTCAAAATCTCGATATTGCCAATATCCCGATCTTCTTGAAAAAACGCTCGGAGAAGACGGTCATTGTATTCGTTAGCTTTACCATGTTCTCTAGCGTACTGATAACCCTCGAACGCTAGATGTGTATGTGGTTGTGGCGAGATAGTTGGTAGCTTGACCTCAACACCCATTTTTCTTGCTAGCGGATAGACTGACTGCTTCCACACCGTTTGAAGATAATCGTCTTCCGGTTTCAGCGTCGCCTGTGGTGATGGTCGAAGCTCAAAGGGTAGCCACTCAACTTCAACGTCCTTTCCCTGAATGGCTGCTTCTAGGGGGAATTCGGCTAGAAAACAGTATGGACAAACGTAGTCGGAGAAAACTTTTATTTTCAGAGTCATGGCATATTCCTCTTAACAAACGGTGACGCAGGGGGATTAACTGCCAATCGTGGTGGTTCAATCGCTAAGAGAGCGATCGCGTCTTTACTTCAGAGGTACTGGACAAGTATCAATAATGGCTAGGTGCTAGATGGAAACGAACAGAATCAGGGTTAGCAATGTCTGCCCCTTCCACTCAAGTCCAAGCAATCAATTCGTTTTTCCGAGCTTCAATAATTTCTGCATCCCATTCAATATTCCCCTCAAATCCTACTAGCGCTATTTCTGCCTACCTTCCATCTGAGGTATCAGTTGCAGAATATTGATTCTCCCCGTAAATCCCCCAACTTATCGGAGGGATTTACGGGGAGCAAAACCGGACAAATAGGTTCTAGAAGACGTGTGTGTATACGATACGAACAACGGGGCGGGGATGGGGTTATTCAATTAATTTCTGCAAGCTTTTCCCCCAGGAGTCGCATCAGGATAAAAAGTAACGATTGCATCTCTACTCTTGACAAAAACCGCCTTATAAGATTTATTCGTCTCATCATCCTGCACTGTTAAAATGCAAGCACCCTGAGCATTTCCCTGGGCTTTCAAGGCTTTTGTTGCATCTAATAACATTTCTTTGGCATCGCTAACGAGAGCATATCCTTTGATATTATCTTTCCAAGTTTGACCATCCTTTTTGATGAATACTCCTAAGGTATAAACTAACCCTGGAACGACTTCTTCTTTGTTCAAATTATTCGCAAGTCGTCCGCCAATTCCTTGCTCTTGCAGTTCCCGGTATCTGCCAAAAAAGTGCAGTCCGCCAATTTTCGTTGCCCCTTCGAGTTCACCACAAAAGATATGTTCAAAGCCGCCTCTTGCAGACCAAGCAGCCGTTAAATCGTCGAGAAATTCTGCTTCTGTACTGCGGACGGCACGCAGTTCCCCACCCACTGCTTGTTGAATTTCACGCAGTACATCTCGATTTTCTGACATCAATTGTTTGAAAGCACTTGGCGTCACTTTGGTGCCAATCGCTCCACAGGTTCTCAACACTGCTTGGTCAAAAGCATTGAGTTGGGGTAATGGCGGTGTGATGTCTGCTTTTTGCCCGCGTGGAAAGCCATGAAGCTCTGGATTATTAACACTATCAAAAAAGGGTAGTACCGATGTCGATGGCTGCGTTACGGTGCCGGAGTTCGGTTCAGAACTCGCATCTGTTGCGGGGGAAAAATTACCACAATCAGCACTAACCCAGCGACGTTCTGGCTTAGCACCAGGGACTGCAAGCTGAATAAACTTTCGCTTTGGAGAATTGAAACCAATTGCTTGATAACGCTGACCGTTTGAGACTTGGATATTACCCGGATTTATCCCGTTAATTGCTCGTGGTGCTACACAAGTGCGTGTAGCGGTGAAAGTTCCAGAGGGCGGGACTTGAGCGTAAGCAGCATCGATTGATAGTAGCGGAATGATTCCGAGTAAGAAAATGGCAATTTTGAGCATTGGGCTTGCGCCTAAACTAATTAAAAAATTACGTTGCATAATTGTTAAGGCAAGAATCCGTAGGATTCCGTTAATAGATGAGGGCGTTGACAGAGTATATTCAAGCGTTTTTTATAAAAATCCGGACATTTATTGCCAGCTCCCGCAAGGATTAAGATAATCATACTTTTCTAATTTTTTTAAACCTGGCAAGAGTTTATTTTACTTTACAGATAAAGTGTTAAATATTAATTTTGGCAAGGGAATAAATGGTCGCGCTTATGCTATTATTGAAGTCTAAAATTCAGCTCTCGCTATGGCAGACTACGGCAATTTAAAGAAGGCGATCGCATTGCTAGGGCAATCCCGCAGAGAGAAAAAGGCGAAGCAAAGATTTTTTACTTTTAGTTTATTTCTGTTAAGTTTTTATTGTGTAAGTGTTAGTTTTTACGGCTCCCAGATACTGGCACAGCCAGCGCCGCAGCCACCCCTGGAGTTGAAGGACATTGATTACTGGGGGAGTTTGTGTGACTTATTGGGGGACGAGAAGAAATATGCAGAAGCCGTCGCGGCTTGCGACCAAGCGATCGCTCTCGATCCCAAAAAACCGAAAATCTGGACTGACCGAGTGGATGGGCTGCTAGGACAAGCAAAATACACCGAAGCCCTGGTTTCTGCTGATAAGGCTATCCGTCTCAAACCCGATTATTCCCTAGCTTTGGCGAATCGATGTATCGCCCTCGCTAACTTAGGCAAATATGAAGACGCGATCGCGTCTTGCGACAAAGCACTCAGAGGCGATGGAAATTGGGAGAACAATACGCCGCTGATCGCTTGGTACAACAAAGGATTAGCACAAAGGAAGCTGGGACAGAACGCCGAAGCGATTGCTTCTTTTGACCAAGCCTTAGAAATTAAATCGGATTATTCCTTAGCTTTAGCGGATCGATGCGCTGCACTGTCTGCGTCTGGGCAATATTCGCAAGCGATCGCTGCTTGCGATTTGGCGCTGAAAAGTGATGCTGATTGGGGCGCTGGGACTCCAGCCATCGCCTGGTACAACCGAGGCGTGGCGCTGAAAAAATTAAGTCAGTACCAAGAAGCGATCGCTTCTTACGATCAAGCTTTGGCGCTGAATCCCACAGACGCCACCGCTTGGACTGAACATGGCGTTTTGCTGTCACTGGTGGGTAAGTACGCCCAAGCACTCCCCTCTCAGGAAATGGCGGTTAAATTGAGTCCCACTTACTCTGTGGCGTTAGCGAACCAGTGCGCGACGCTAAACAAAGTCAGCAAGTACGAAGACGCCGCCGCCGCCTGCGATAAAGCATTACAAGGAGATGGGAGATGGGGTGAAGCGAGTCCATCATTAGCCTGGGATCAGCGGGGGAATGCCTTATCTGGACAAGGCAAATACGAAGAAGCATTAGCCTCTCACGATCGCGCGATCGGTCTTAACCCTGATTACCCTGAAGCTTGGAACAACCGCAGCGTTACCCTGTGGTTTTTGGGAAGATACTCGGAAGCGATCGTTTCGAGCGATCGCGCCACCACCTTGAATCCTAACTATGCCCAAGCTTGGTTCAACAAAGGCAGGATACTGAGAACAGTAAAAGACTATCCCAAGGCACTCGCCGCTTACGATCAAGCGATTAAAAGTAGCGATCCGAACTTCAATCAATCGCTGCTTGCCGATATCTGGGCGAACCGAACGGTAGTGCTATGGCATTTGGGAAGAAACCCCGAAGCCCTCGCCTCAAGCGATCGCGCGATTAGCCTCAATCCTGAATTATCACAAGCTTGGTACAACCGAGGCGTCGTGTTAGTCGCTTTAGAACGGTATGAAGAAGCGATCGCCGCTTACGCCCAGGCGATTCGCATTACGCCCAATGATGCGAATAGTCTTGCCGGTCGAGGCGTCGCCCTGTTGCTGTTAGATCGGTTAGAAGAAGCGATCGCTGTCTTTGATGAAGTTTTGAAACTCGATCCAAAAAACACTTTAGCGCTGGAAAACAAAACTCTTGCCACGCAAAAGTTGGAAGAAAAGAAGTTAGAAGAACAAAAATTGGAAGAGAAAAAGAAAGAAAGCCTCCCGCCACCCAAAGTACCGATTAAAAAGTAACAAAAAGAAGGGGCGTATTAGCTACGCCCCTTCTTTCTGCTTAAAATTGCATTTGTCAGTACAAGCAGTGATTGATCAACTTGAAACGGTCTGATTCATTCTGTAAGCTTCTGGTAGCTGCCACCAAGGAAGATGCGGATGTTCGTGATGTTCTTCGTGGTAGCCAAAATGATAGCAGGTGATAAATGACCAGAAAACGGGCAGAGCATTAGTTTTGGCGCGATGAGGATCTTTATAACCCTCTTGTGGCTCTCGGTGAGGTAGGAAGGTGCCGAAAAAGAATAATTGCACCGAACTCAAAATTGAAGGAATCACCCAAAATAAAGTTAAATTCAATTCTGGGATCGGCAGCGTGAAAGCAATCAGGTTATAGAAAGCCATTAAAGCAAACAAGCGTGTCCAGCTCCAATAACCTTTCATAAAGTGAAAATACCAGGCAAAAAAGTTTTTATGCTGACTGTTGTGAAAATCCGGATCGACTTCACTTGCTGGGTGCTGGTGGTGTACCCCATGCTTTTTCAATAACTCGTCAAAAGAAAAGAAACCATATAACAATAATACGAATGAACCTATCAAATTATTAATCTTACGGTTTTCAGGAAACACCACTCCATGCATTGCATCATGGGCGGTAATGAATAATCCTGTATAAAGAAACATTTGCCAAACGATCGCGGGGATTCTCCACACCGTTGGAATTTGCGACCAATCAAGGGACATTAAGAAAACCAGACTGCTTGCCCAGATGCCAATAATAGAAAAAGCAACAACAAGTCCAATAATTGGATTTTCACTTCTTTGTATTCGCGGAAGTTTTGCTTGTTGCGGAGGTGCGTGTTCGAGCTGGATCATACTTGTATAAATTTGTAGCTTTCCTTTTGAGCAAAAATTTAGGAGAGAATTGCGATCGCTACCCTATCCTTCCAGAACCCGCGATCGCGGTTAGTTTACACGATACTCATCTTTTAAAAAATATCGATCGAGTGCAAGTCACTCTGGGAAGAAAACTGTGTTGATGCTCAGTAGTCTGGATGAGATAGCGCTTCCTTTTTGTTAAATACTGTAAAAATAATATAACTATTGTAAAGGATTGCTGGTGCTGCGATCCGAACCAGAGACGTTTTGCCGCTGCCCCTGATTACATATCGGTAGCAAGGTCATCGAATGCTTGACCGTCCGGCTGGCAGATGAAGCCTTTATCTACAACTGCCAGCTAGACGAGTCTTGCAAGTCAATCATTAGCGGATATAGGCATTAGCGGGTATAGGAAACCAGGTGCAGCACGTCCCGAACGACGCTGTAGCCTGCTAAATCCCAAAGTAGGTAAGCCAAAAAGCCGATCATCGCCAAGCGTCCGTTCCATAGCTCGGCTTGGGGATTCCAGCCAAACAGAAAGGCATTGCGGTCTTTGCCATTGTACGCGCTAGCAACAGGTGGTAAATCAGTAGGGCGAGTCTGCATCGTTTACATTCCTTAACAAATCGATTACGCATTCATCCTAGCTATCCAATTGGGCACCGCGCTCTGCCTATAGTTCCAATGTGCATTTAATTCTCAAGGAAGATGTAAGGGGTTTTGGGCAAAGTAATCTATATCACAAAGTCAGGCGAAATTTAGGGAAGCAGAATTTCAGTAGTTTTTGATAAAAAGTCTGACAAAAGCTAGAGGATTTTCCCATTTTTGTTGAACAAACTGAGAGGGCAAAGCAATATTATTTAAACCAACTTTATGGCTGCCACGGTACTAATTACGGGTGCTTCTCAAGGCATCGGCAAAGCGACGGCTCTCTTGTTTGCCCAGAATGGATATGACCTGGTAATGGCGGCGCGTCAGGCTGACCGCTTGGAAGCGGCGGCACAAGAAGTGCGATCGCTCGGTCGAAAAGCCCTAGCTGTTCCCACCGATGTCAGAGACCCCGAACAGGTGAAAACCCTGGTTCAAAAGGCGTTGGAAGAATATGGCGCTATCGATGTCCTAATCAATAATGCAGGGCGTTATATATCCGGGCCAGCAGACTCGTTCTCTTTAGACGATTGGCACCAGACGATAGACCTCAACCTGTGGGGATATATTCATACGATTCACGCCCTATTACCTCATTTTCTGGAGCGAAAACAGGGCACAATTGTTAATCTGAGTTCCATCGGGGGTAAAGTACCCGTTCCTTATCTTGTGCCTTACAATACCAGCAAGTTTGCGGTAACTGGATTGACCGAAGCGCTGCACTCGGAACTCGCACCCAAAGGCATTCATGTTTGTGGGATTTACCCGAATTTAATCAAGAGTAGTTTGATGGAACGGGCAATCTTTGGAGGTAAAAATGTAGAAGATGCCCAAGCGCGTCGAGATCAGCTCAATCAGGTACTGAGTACTCCAGTGGTGGAGAAGCCGGAGGATGTAGCAAAGGCAATTTGGGAGGGGGTGAAGCATCAGCGAGCTGAAGTTTTGGTCGGTTCCGCCAATCTATCGAAAGCCTCTTATAATATGTTTCCCGGCTTTATGCAGTGGGTGTTTCGGAAAACTTTCCAGCTCAAAGATAAGGAAGCCTAGAAATATCGCCCCTCATTCAGCAATCTGGGAAGAACCCCTCCCCAACCCTCCCCGCAATGGAGAGGGAGCCGGATTTTCTCGTTCCTAGACAGTATTAAGAGTGGGGCAAGTTTGGCGCATTATCTGGGTTCTCCAATTAACGTGAATCCTGCCCAGTCTTTAGGATTGGGATTTTGTTGCTTGATTTTGAGCATGGCTTGGCGCAAAGCTTTGGCTTTATCGTCGTTCTGCTTCAACTGCTTGTAAAATTCACTCATTAACGCACCTGTGGGAGCATCTGGCGCAGACCACAAAGGCACGATCGCAGTCGGAACACCCGCTGCAATCAGAGAAGTAGACAAACCAATTACTCCATCGCCAGTTGTTTTACCCTTGCCGTTTTCAACAGCAGTGAAAACGACTAATTCAGGACGCAGGTGTTGCCCTTTGGGTTGGGCAAAAGATTCCAGAATTTCAGCAGAAGTAAGTAAGCCATTATCGGAACCACCGGGAGCAAGTGCGATCGCACCGGGGACACCTTGGCGCTTCACATCATCCAGAATCGCATAAGTTCCGAGATGGACGCTCTTCGCTTTCCGCATCTGTTCCAAAACCGCCGCCTTTGTCGCCTGGTTGCCAATTAGCAAAGATTTTGTCTTGAGGAAGTCAGCGATTTCTAAGGCTTGCTGTTCTGCATTTGCTAGCGGGGGTAACGCCTTGGGTGCCTGTCCCAGTGCTGGTGCAATTCGCGGCATCACGGGATTTCCGACCACCAGACGATTGCCCCCAGAAGTTTTTCCTCGTTGTTCTTTGGTTAAAGCAAGTACCTGAATTGCCGGTGCTGTCAGAATGGTATGTTTATCGATCAGGGAGTTGCCATAAACATCTACTAAAGCCGCAAACGGAATCCGAAACATTTCTTTTTGCGGAATGAAGATAACACGGGCGTTTGGATCTTCTGGCAATAAATCGGCAATTGGTTTAATTAATAGTTGATGCAGTTGCAGCAACGGTTTGGCCTGAATGATTGGCACTTTCGCCGGTGAGGATGTTGCATTACCTGTTGTCGCTGGTTCTGCCGCTGTGGGTTTCGGAGAATTGGCAGGCGCTTGTAATCCTAGAGATTCAGGAATTTTGGCAATTACATTTTCGATGGAAGAGACGGGAAAAATTGTATTTTGGGCACCGAGTTCGATGCGCCGAAACGTCACTTCCCCACTAGGCGGAATCACCCAAACATAAAGTCCTTCATCGGGAATAATTGAATATTCAACAAGTGTGGCGTTTTCTTGTTTGGCGATTTTTTTAATTTCTTCAATCGTGGGAAAAATCAGTTTTTTCGGTGCAGGTTTTAAACCCGATCCCACGGGTTCGGTAGATAAGCGCAGCCGCAATAAATCGACAATCGACCTGATCCGCCCTTGTTCAGCCATTTCTAAGGCGGCAATCGGCTGTTTTTGAGCAATTAAAACTTGTTGCAAGCGCTGATAAGTCGTTGTTTGCGCGTCCAAATAGCGATTAGTGCTGCCTAAGTTGGCACGGATAGCATCCCAAGTTTTAACTGAATTGAGTAAGGTTTCTTTGGCTTCTTCTGGTTTACCTGATTTGAGAAGCGCGAATGCCAAATTATTCAGCGCCGTCCCTTCTGCCAAGCGATCGCCTGTTTTCCTCGCCGCCTCTAGGGGTTCTTGATACAGCGCGATCGCTTGCTCAAATTGCCCCGCATTTTGGTAAGTTTTTGCCAAATTATTCAGGGCAATCAGTTGCAAAGCCGCATCACCACTTTTTTGAGCGATCGCAACTTGCTGTCTTCTGACTTCAATCGCTTCTGGATATTGCCCTTGCGCCTCGAAAGCGTCCGCAATACTGTTGAGAAAATACCCTTCTTCCGTGGCGTTGCCACTTTTCCGAGCAATTAGCAACTGCTGCTGATAAAAGTCAATGGCTTCCGGGTATTGTCCCAAGGTGCGATAAGCTTCTGCCAGGTTATTGAGAGAATCCAGCACTGCATTGGGATTGCGGCTTTCTCGTGCTGTCGCTAGCTGTTCTTGGTAAAGTGCGATCGCTTCTGGATATTCTCCCTCTGATTCGTGAGCGATTCCCACATTCCCTAAAAAAGCGGCTTCTCGTTTTGGGTTGCCGATTTCTTGTCTCAGCTTTTGTGCTGCATCGCGAAAATCTTTTGCTTGTTTTTCATCCCCCAGATAAAAGTAAGCATTCCCCAAATTATCCAACACCTTAGCCGCGCCCGGTTGATCGCCGATGCCTTGCAGAATATCTAAGGTCTGGTAGTAGAATGCAAGCGATCGCAAATATTGCCCTAACGTGAAGTAAGTTTCGCCAATATTCAACAGCACATTCGCTTCACCCGGGCGCGAACCAATCTCTTGGTAGAGTTTGAGTGCCCTTTGCAAAGACTTTAAGGCTTCTTGAAATTGTCCCGTTTGATGCTGCCGAATTCCTAGTTGCAGCAGTTTGTCTGCGTTGAATTCGCTAGCGCTTTGCCTGTCAGATGTCTGGGATCGATTATCAATGGTGACGGGATCTGGTTTAACAACCTGTTTCGTTATGGCTGCTTTCTCTGTACGGGCGGTTTGTAAGCTTTTCCTGACACTTGCCCTGACACCACTGATAAAATCCTCGTCTCCTTTCGCCTGGGAATTCTTCAGGATATTTTCTCGTTCCGATGCTGCTGATAAGGGGGGTAATAAATAGAAAGGCGCGAGTAAAGACAAGACAGCCGCCCAAAACAGATAAAATCCCTTTTGACTGTTTAACTTTTCCTGTTTTTGAGGGAACAATAGAAGAAAGTACCTTAGAAAAATTTTCATACGATTGTGGATAAAAAGACAGTTACGCCATTGGTGATTATTTTAGCTTTGATGTTTATTGGTTTTGGCGATCGCGTTCTGCCAAAACCCTTAAGTACAGCTAGTTTCAACACCCGAACCGCTTTGAATAACTCTTTACTGGGATTATTTCCCACTAAGAAACCGAGGAATGTTTACGAGCGAACCGAAAAAGCGATTGAACAAGAGGAAAAAGGAACCAAATAGTCAATCGGTAATGGGTTAGTGGAAAATGTTTATTCCCATTATCCATTACCGATGACTGGTACTTCCGAGCGCATTTATAAAGAAAAATGAAAGTTGTCGGTAAGCCGATTTTTTCCCATATAAAACTTTACACATACTCGCTAAGCAGCAATACTTTCCGGTTAGTGCTGCAATCCTTGGGGAGAAGCTGAATTAAAGCATCAAAAGAATAAATTAGTATTGCAAAAACTTAAAAACCCGCTCTCTTTAAAGAAAGCGGGTTTTTATCCAAGGTTAAGTTTCCTGTCTAACGGCTTATACTTTCTTCAACCAGCTAAACATTGCCCGTAAATCTTTGCCAACTTCCTCAATAGGATGTTCGGCTTCCTGACGCCGCATCGCTGTAAATCCGGCTTTTCCAGATTGATTTTCTAGCACAAATTCACGAGCAAATTGACCCGATTGAATTTCTTGGAGAATTTTCCGCATCTCAGTGCGGGTTTGGTCGGTGACAATCCGAGGACCACGGGTCAAATCGCCATACTCAGCAGTATTGGAGATACTGTCGCGCATTTTGGCTAAACCGCCTTCCACAACCAAGTCAACAATCAGTTTGACTTCATGGAGACATTCAAAATAAGCCAATTCCGGCTGATAGCCAGCAGCAACAAGCGTTTCAAAACCCGCTTTAATCAGCGCACTTAAGCCGCCGCAAAGCACAACTTGTTCGCCAAATAGATCGGTTTCAGTTTCTTCCCGGAAAGTCGTTTCTAAGATTCCGGCACGAGTACCGCCGACACCTTTCGCGTAAGCCATCGCGCGATCGCGTGCTTGTCCAGTGGCATCTTGATACACCGCAAATAAACAAGGCACACCTTCACCCTGTTCGTAAGTGCGTCGCACCAAATGTCCTGGCCCCTTCGGTGCTACCATCACCACATCTACATTCTCAGGCGGGACAACCTGACCAAAGTGAATATTGAAGCCGTGGGCAAAGGCTAATACCTTTCCTTCGGTTAGATGCGGCGCAATTTCATTGGTATAAACTGTTCTTTGTGCCTCATCAGGCAGCAGAATCATAATGAAATCAGCCGCTGCGGCAGCATCAGCGACCGTGTGGACAGCTAAACCAGCTTCTTTCGCTTTTTGAGCCGACTTACTACCCGGATACAGCCCGACAATGACATTCATGCCACTATCTTTGAGATTGAGGGCGTGGGCGTGACCTTGAGAGCCATAGCCGATGATAGCAATGGTTTTTCCGCTTAATAAATCTAAGTTAGCATCGTTGTCATAATACATCCGGGCCATAGGGGCAACTCCTTGGAGCAAGCATCTTGAGTAGTGCAAACTCTTAATTCTATCAAACTACGTCAAGATCACCCTATGCTTAGAAAATTGGTAATGGGTAATGGTTAGGAGTCGCGAGTCTTTGGTTTGTTGCGACTGACTCATCACCGATTACCCATTCCCTATCCGTCAGGACTTCACTAATGTCCACTCTAAAATGTCAATTGGTGCTTCTTGAAGTGCTTGCGTGAGTTCCGCATTTGAGTCAAATTTCACTTGTTTGAGGTAGCACGCTTCCACATTCACCGTAAACTTTTCCTCTGCAAAAGGCCAAGGTTGCACGGTGAGATTCCCATCGCTACGCTGCACCACATCATAGCGCTTTCCGTCTGGCCCCTTGCTGATTTCCAAAGCCCGCTCACCAGCAGGCAACTCGTGATTGCAGAGGATGAGTGAGAAGCGATCGCACCATTGCATAAATGCATAAGCTTTATCGGCTTCCTTTTGGGTAATCTTCAACCCCTTAATCCATAGCTTTTGATGCTCTTTTTGCTCATCCAGAAATTTGTCCAATTCTGGCGACTCTCCCCGTTTCCCTTCATTGAGAAAGCTGGTATGCATCGAAATCAACAAAGCTACCCAGCGTCCTCGGTAGCGGGAATTCTGCGTCAGTGTAGCCAGCTTTTTGAGATCCGTTTTCTTGTCGAGGGTAAAGTCCAAGGGTGCCCCCGCTTCAGTGAGGTGATTTCCTTCCCACTCGCGTTCTAAGTCGTCGTGATGGGAAATTGCCGCCACCGTCTCGATCAAGCGTTCTGGGCGATCTTTTTGGTGCCAGTGACCCGCTATTTGAGCAGCTAGCAAGGCATGGGCGCGATGATAAATTACTTCCCAACCATTTTCAACTAAGTTAGCAATCACGAAAAACTGTCCTTTTTTCCTCGAATTCTCGATCTAGTGTGAAGTAAATTAACAAAGCACGTATCTAGCTTAGGGAAGCCGTTAGATGCGATCGCGCTCATCGGATTAGAGAAAGTATCGTCGCCCTTTCCTATCACCGCAACACCCTGTGTTGCATAAACCGCAACAATCAGCGTGCCCCTTTTTTCAGTAAGGCATACTGGCAATAACTAAATTGGGGGTTATGCAATGAACGGCTCACTTCATCCAAAGCTAAAACCTTCTTTATTCTTAAGCGCCTTGCTGGGAGGCATCGTTTTAACCAGTTGTGCCTCTTCTTTTGAACAAAAGACACAACTGGCGCAACTCGCGCCTACCGCCCCAAATTCAGAGCCAATGGCAAATTCAGCAGCCGAAGCCGGAGCCGTTCGCTCCCAAGACATAGCAAGCCCTGCTGGGGCGAAGGCTCAGGTGCCGAGACATCGCCCCCAATTGATCAAAAACGCCGAACTATCCGTGAGTGTCAACTCCATCGAAAAAAGTATTGAAATCGCCTCAAAAATTGTTAAACAACAGCAGGGCGACTGGCTAGGATTCCAAGATCAAAAACCCAAAGACGAAAACGCCCGTCACACTGCATCCATGCAAATTCGGGTTCCTCAAGAGCAGCTCGAAACCAGTCTCGATTTCTTAGCAAAACTGGGAACCGTACAGCGCCGCACCCTCACCGCTGAAGATGTTACCGATCAACTCGTGGATAACGAAGCCCGACTGCGGAACCTGCGGAAACAGGAAAGCACCTTACTCAAAATTATGGAACGCTCCGGCTCTGTGGGGGATGTCCTGAAAGTTGCCAACGAACTCAGCAACGTACGGCAAAATATCGAACAACTGGATGCACAACTAAAAAGCTTACGCAGCCGAGTCGCCTACTCTACCATTACCCTAACTTTGGAAGAAGCGATCGCAGGTATCCCCCCAGCGCGACCTTTGGGTTCAGATGTTCGGGAAACCTGGAACCAAGCAACCCACTCCTTAGGCGAACTCACCACCAGCTTGATCCGGTTAGCGATTTGGTTAGCAGTTTTCAGCCCGTTTTTACTTGTATTAGTGGCGGTTCCCGTTGGCTATCACCGCTTGAAGCAGCAGCGATCGCAATCAGCCCCTCAACCGTCCGAACCCCCGCACGCCGGTTAATCTGCGGGTTTGTCAATCTTAATTTTAAGAATTGGGGAAACTGCTATTCGCCCCGAAAGACCGTTAAAACAGGATGAATCCAGAACGACACAGATTTATTTGTACCTAACAGCACGACACGTTTGCTGCTGGGAATGGCAAGATGGAAGGCGAAGCGGAAGCGTTGCTAGACAGCTGTATGCCAGAATTGCGAGTATCAATTGCTCAGCACTATCACGAGCGGACTAAATACGATCCCCAGACGCTCGCCTCTAAGAGCCAGGGGCTGGACTGGGAGCGTCAACCAGTGCCTTTTAAAGACTACAAAATTGGCTCAACCTATGACCTGAAGCCCTATTTAACAGAAATACCAGAGGCGTTAGTAGATGAGGGCGAAAAAACCCAAGCATGGCGTCGCCTGTCGCGGCTGCTGTTTTGCAGCTATGGCTTGACGGCTAAAGTAATGACAATGGGAAATCCGATGTATCTGCGGGCAGCCCCCTCCGCCGGGGGGTTGTACCCAGCGGAGATTTATTTAATTTCCCGTGGGACGCCGCTTTTACCACCCGGACTCTATAACTATCAGCCTCAGAGCCATTCTTTAATTCATTTTTGGGAAAGTGATGCCTGGAAAGCGCTGCAAACAGCTTGTTTTTGGCATCCGGTGTTAGATAGTACCCAATTGTGCCTCGTCACCACAGCCGTCTTCTACCGTTCTGCTTGGCGCTATCAAGACCGAGCTTATCGGCGGATTTTTTTGGATACGGGGCATCTGCTGGGCAATATTGAGCTGGCGAGTGCCCTGAATGACTACCGCCCTCACTTAATTGGGGGGTTTGCGGATCGGGCAGTGAATGAGTTACTTTACCTCGATCCAAAGGAGGAAGGAGCAATTTGCGCGATCGCTCTGGCAGACTTGCTGGATGTGAAACAAAACTTGCCCCTCAGTCCGACTGCATTGCCCTCTGTCACCCAAACGGACTATCCTAATATCCCCGATGGTGAATTGCTCGGCTACTGCCACCAAGCAACGCAGATTGAGGAAACCCAGCAGATAACGGGCAAAACGCCCATCTCACAAGATGTCCTGCCACCGCCAACTCCCGATGATAAATACAACTTTCCCTTCTGTCTCAAGGTTTCAACCGTCACGACGCCAATTGATTGGGCAGCAAATTTGCACGACTTGGAAACAACCATTCTCAAGCGGCGCTCGACTCGTGCCTACACGGGTGAAGATCTAACTCTAGAGGAACTGAAAGCTTTATTAGATTTCACCTACCAACCCCAGCACTACATCGACCAAGGTTTAGATAGCTCTCCAGACTATTTTGATTTAAATTTAATCGAAACCTTTATCGCCGTGTCTGGGGTAGAAGGACTGGAGGAAGGCTGCTACTATTACGCACCGAAAGCTCAGGAATTGCGGCAAATCCGCTTTAAAAATTTCCGCCAGGAATTGCACTATCTGTGCCTGGGGCAAGATTTGGGTAGAGATGCGGGAGCGGTGCTATTCCACACAGCAGATTTGAAAACAGCTGTGGCGCAGTATGGCGATCGCGTTTATCGTTATTTACACATGGATGCCGGTCATTTAGGGCAACGGCTGAATTTAGCCGCCATTTACCTTGGTCTAGGCGTCAGCGGCATCGGCGGCTTCTTTGATAACCAGGTGAATGAAGTCTTGGGTATCCCTGCTGATGAAGCGGTTGTGTACATCACCACCTTAGGGCGTCCGAGATAAAGGCAAGTAAAAGGCAAAAGGAAAAAGAAAAAATCGTTGTAAATTTTAAGATTGCCCATTGATTTTTTCAATCTCAAATCTAAAATTTCTTTTTCCTTTTGCCTTCGTTAATTAGGCATTTCATAGAGGAAAAAGAAGATGGCATGGAACCCAGAAACGGTCGAAAATAAAATTGGCCTCCGTTTCAAAGACAAGAACCTACTCCGCCTCGCCCTAACCCACACCTCCTTTGCCACCCAAATCGGCGAATCTGGGCAAGACAATCAGCGGTTAGAATTCCTCGGCAAGGCGATTCTCAACTTCGTGGTTGCTGATTACCTTTACGAACGCTGCCCCTATCTAGAGGTCAGCAAATTCTCAGTTTTGCAAGACAAGCTCGTTGAGGGAGAAAGGCTGACCAAGCTTTGGTTCCAATTAGGGTTAGGAGAAGACCTGTTGCTGGGTTCGGGTGAAGACTGGAACCTGCTGCGCCAGAAGGTGAATAACCCCTTTAAAGATGCATGTGAAGCGTTATTAGGTGCAATGTACCTCGATCGTCGTTTCTCGCAGACGCAGAAATGGATCGTCAAGCACTTAATCGCTCCGGTTCTGGAGCATCATCTTCAAAACTTGAAGGAGCGTAAGCAGCCGAATAAACAGTTAGAATTTTTGGGCGACGGGATCATCAATGCTGCTGTCTCCGATTACCTGTATCGCAAATTTCCCCACATTCGTACAGGCATTCTCTCCACTTTGCGAAAGCAGCTGATCAACTCTCACAAGTTAGCTCAATTGAAGTCTCATCTGAGGTCGGAAGACTCAATTTTACTAGGGCGAGAGTCGGAAAAAATTGGCAGTTTATCGTTCAAGGCAATATTAGGGGAAGTCTACAATTACCATGAACGTAGCTTCTCTGATACGTGTAATTGGTTTAAGCGCTTTATCCAAGAAGATGAAGTTTTTACTCTGGCAATCCCGTTACTTCTGGAAGACGGAAAACACAAGGAGTGGATTATCAAGAAAGTCATGGGATATGAAGGTCAGCGATACAAAGAAGGCGTAGAACGCTTTAATCAGCTGATGGAGCGGGAAGTTTCTTAAAAAGTCAGGACTTACGCACGAGTAACGGAAAAATGAACCGCGTTTGCGGAGCCTGCGCGTTAGCGCTTAGGCACGAAGGAATAAGAGTTTGAGAGAGTTTTTGCGTAAGTCCTAAAAGTGCTAGATACTGTTAGCGTAGCGGCGTACTTGCGGACTGATCGACTTATTCTCTGTTCCAGGAGCAGTCTGGAAGAGAAAATATAGAGCGGATATACGACCTTTGTAGTGCGGAAACTGCCTTGTGCGGGGGCGCTGTAGATGTTGATATCCGCTAAATCTTAGAAGGTGACTCAGTAGGTCATTGGTTGACATTCCCACTTCTGAAGTTTAACTTTGAAGAGTGGATGTACCAAGGGATAGGGCAGACAAGCGGATCGCCACAGCACCTAAAAGCACCACAGCCTCAAGCTAAATTAAGCAATAAGTAAGAAATGCCAAAGACCAAACTGCATAAGGAATCCAGCGTTAGTACAGATGAACTAATGGATGATCTGACGATTCCCGATAGCCTGAGAAAAGACCTCGGTTATCCAGCACAGAAAAAAAAGGAAGCGCTTCGCACGGAACACCTAGAAAAGAAGTTGCTAGAAAGACTTCAGACCATTAACACCAACCTCAAAGCCGATGGTGTGAAGGTTCAGTTAGTCAGAGTAGGTAACACCATCGCTCTACAGTTCTCAGCACCTTTGCGAGATGGTGATAAACCTACCGTTGCAGGAAGGTCAAGCAAGCAATACAAATTAGGCGCTAACTGTCCGTGGTCTGCTGATGGGTTAACTCTAGCTGATAGCTACGCTAGGCAGATTGGACATCACTTACTACACAAAACATTTACCTGGCAGTGGTTTGATTCTGAGATAGCGAAAAAATCAGAATCAATAACAACTGAAACACCTAAGACTATTGGTGAATTAATTGAGGAGTTTAAGGTTAAATACTTCCATACTAAGAAGCGCGGCAGACAGAGTGAAGCTACTCTCAAAAAATGGCTAGAACAGCTTCAAGCTTTACCAACTGACAAGCCATTATCAAGTGAGTTAATCATGCAAGCCGTTCAATCTACAAAAGCTGAAAGTAGCAAACGAGTAAACCTTGTAAAGGCATTATCTGTTTTCTGCAACATCATTAGTTTTAAGTTTGAATTCAAAGGTTTAAAGAATGGTTATAAACCTAAAGAAAAAACCATCCCAACTGATGAAAAGATTGAGCAATACCGATTAACATTCCAACCATCGAAATACCGACCTAATTTTCAGTGGGAGGAATATCAATGGCTCTATGGAATACTCGCTACCTATGGTTTAAGGATTCACGAAGTATGGGCAATTGATATTCCTAAGTTCTTAGACCCCGCTAACACTGACAACGTGATTACTTTGGATGAATCGCTTACCGAGGGGTTAAAGACTGGTGAACGTGTAGTGTTTCCATTGCATCCTGAATGGGTAGAGAAGTTTAATCTCAAAGATGTCAAGATGCCTCAATTTTCAAGTAATTTGGAAGACAAAAGCACTGCTGTTTGTCGCAGATTCAAAGACCGTAAAATCCCCTTCACTCCTCACACATTACGCCATGCTTACGCAATCAGGGGTCATGTATTAGGTATCCCTATTAAGGAGATGGCTAATAACATGGGGCATTCAGTACAGATGCATACTGACACCTATCAGAAATACATGAGCCTTGACACTCGTACACAGGTCATGAGACAGGCTCATGAGCGTAATAAAGGACAGCAAAAGGAACTGAGTGAAGTAGAACGCTTGAAGGCAGAGAACGAAGCTTTAAGGGCTGAGATTGAATCACTGAAGACAGAGTTAAGGCTAACAAGAGAATTAGCAGGTAAGTAGCAACTAGAACCTACAACTCAGTAATAATTACCCTCCCTAGTTTGGGAGGGTTTTTTATATCTGTCATAACTACTCAACCGTCATAGCGATATGTCTATTTTCCAGAAAAAGTTAAACTCCAGAGTTTAACTCATACCAAAAAATACACATATCGCTAATCCACCTCACAACTTTGAGTACAACAACTAAGCACTGATGAGCGAGCCATCGGGTATTGTGCCCACTCTCTAACCACTGGTGTCATTTCCGACTAAGTATCTTTAATGGGTATCTCTACAAGTTGAGTGTGTCCCTCATGAAGGAAGTCTTGCAGTATAACGCTGTATACACAAAAACCTCTGGGGTTTTGAAGTCGTGTATAAGGCTATACAAGGCTTCTGGAGTGGTTTCTGAGATACCCGGTTTCAGGGGTCTGGCACTCGCTGTTGAGGGGCGTTATTTGATTTGAGTGTACACTCAAATTTGAATGTACACTCAAATTTGAGAAATGGTTAACAGTGGGAAGACTCCAACTAGAGAGCAAACTGATGCTTATGATTTCATTTACACCTACTTCAATGGGGAACTGTTTAATAATGAGCTTCCGGAATGTGTACTAACTCTTTCACCTAAAGCTGGTGAGTACGGTTGTTTCCTACCTGATAAGTGGGACAAGAACGGAGTAACTCTGAGTGGAATACAGTTAAGTCCTGTGAGCTTTGAACGTCCTGTGGAAGATGTTTTGGCAGCGCTCTGTCGCCAGATGGTGAATGTTTGGCAGTACAACTTTGGAAAAAAGAAACCCGCTAGACAGGGTTATTGCAATGAAGAATGGAAGGCAAAAATGAGAGAAGTCGGATTGAATCCTGTAGATACTGGTGACAAGTGGAATGTAGATCACGAAGTTGTTAAAAACGGTAAATTTGAGCAAACGATCAACAATCTCCCTAAAGAAAGCGTTATCCCTTGGAAAGCTAAACCATCGGATGAACCTGAGAGAAGTAAAGGTGGTAAAAGGGTTAAATATACTTGCCCTAAGTGTGACCTAAATGCACGGGCTAAGCCAAATGTAAGAATTGCTTGTTGGGATTGCAAGCTCCTCATGGAAGCATCCACTAACTAAGAAAAATCATGCTCTGGGGAGTCCTCTGAATCACTTAGCTAAATAAATAAAAACCTCCCTTATACAAACAGGGAGGTTTTAAGTACACTTTGAGAAATGGTTTATTTCACCATAACTCATTTTTCGTTTCACTTGCATTCATTTGTCACCTTGAGATTAACTCAGTAGTTAAACTCATTTGAGTGGATGTATAAAACAAAAGCGCAATAGGTACTAAAATAAAGCCATCTAGAAATAAGCTTTACCCTAGTACCTATTGCATTAGTTAAAAGTGAGTGTGAGTAAGTCGTAAGTCACTCTGCCAGTACGGGTCTCGCAAACTTAACTGACAGGGTGACTGCCCTTTTAATGGGCTTCCATATTGTGAAAGAGTAAGTGATATTACGCTCACTTAATTAACACTTGTTTACAATTATTTTGCTGTATCTAATTGGATGTATTTTTCAGCGATCAAGGAATTAAGTGAAGCGACTAGGATTTTCCCGTGGTATGGCTGATAGTCTCTGGGATACATTAAACGGACGTACGCCCCTGCTAGATGAGATCGTCCTAATTTAGTCAAATATTCCCAGACTCCGAGAGTGCTAAGGTTTGTTCGCAAGTGTCAAATGAAAGTAAGCCACAATTCTCCTAAGCGTTTTATGTGTTTGTCGGAAAAAGTTTAACTATAAAGTTTAACTATTCTGGAGAAATGAACATAGATATCAGGAGAGGCTAAAGCCACTCCAAGGGGATGTGAATCACCAGTAGGAGTAGTCTGTACTAGATCAGTAGTACACCCATTAAGAGCTGATTCTCAATTAAAAAGCTTATTGAAAATAAGAGCCTTCTGTATGACCTCTACAAACCCCATGAAGAGATGGGTACTTGTTGATTAAGGTTAGATACCTAAACAGTGCCGGATATGACTTGTAGGTGCCAAGAGTTAAACTCTAATTAGGGTAAGGTTTTTAGGCGCTACCTAAGCAAGGCAGCGGCGATGACCACACCCCACTGCTGTAAATGAGTAAGCAATGAGTAATGTGAAGGAGTTAAACTCCAAACGAGAGAACACTACCCTCAGACCAACTGAGTAAGCAACGGGTAAGTAATGAACAAAGTAAGAATCACAAAAGCTTTACTGTGCAAGCTTTTGAAGCGTCAAATTGAGGACCGATAGAATATCTGTTGACCTAATGGCAAGTCAGCCAGGTAAATCCGTGCTGTGAAATCGCTGTTTTCCAGGGCGGCGGGTCCCACAACCCGCTGCACATTCCGGAATGACTCGGTTGTCGAATATTTCACAATCATACGTCCAGGGCGATTACAACGGCTCCATACGACAGCGCTGTTACCTGTGATGTCGCCGCTAGCAACCCCAAACGGGATTTGCGGACGCATCTTATCCGATGTCACAATAGCAGGGGCAGCGACTTGTGCTTGTCCAGATTTTGATAATAAATCTGCGGCAACGATCCCGCCTCCAGTCAGGGTACAGCCAAGTAGAAACCGACGACGGTTCAGCCGCGATCGCAGTTTTCCTTCCATGAATTGAAAATTATTAGTTATAACCGATACATAGAGTTGAATAAAAATCGGAACCCAAACACGACTCTGTATGCTTACGTATAAGGATGTTGACCGGAATTTGGCTTCTCCGTATTTAGACGGATATTTACATAATCTTTACAGCTTTTCTGGAAAAACTCGGAGGAACTTTGAAGATTAAGCAAAGATGTCCGTTGATTGATAATCGGATTTCAGAGCGATCGCTTAAAATATAACGGAAAGAAACCGGAAAAATTACGTGTATTTACGTAAACAATTTTTAGACTCATAAGCGAAAATGAGCGGAAGTAGATAAGTTTTATCTAACCAAAGGCAATTCGACTTGGGGTGCGCTGATTTTTTTCCCGCGAACATTTGAACCTCGTAAGTAGGTAGGAGTTATGACTACAGTTCTGGTGGTGGAAGACAGTCACACGCAACGGGAGATGATCTCACGCCTCCTTCAAGAGAGCGGGCTGAGTGTTACTGTGGCTTGTGACGGTGTCGAAGCGCTGGAGCAAATGGAGGGCAATTGTCCGGATTTAGTGGTGCTAGATATTGTGCTACCCCGGATGAATGGCTACGAAGTTTGCCGTAAAATTAGAGCCGACTCCAAAACCCAGAAGGTAGCTGTGGTGATGTGTTCAGCCAAACGGGAAGAATTCGATCGCTACTGGGGAATGAAGCAAGGCGCAGATGCCTATATTTCTAAACCTTTTGAACCGCACGAGCTAGTCGGAACCGTTAAACAATTGCTACGAGAAACAACGGTAAGGAACTAGGTTGGGGGGAGGGTGAGCAATGCTTACTCTCCTTGTCCATAAGTTCGCTGATAAAGCCGCGATCGCACGCGGTTACACATGATTTCGTCTAAGCAAAGCCATCCCCATTCTGGCTTCAAGTGAGGTCGCTTGTTTGGGGTAATAATTATCATTGAATGGGCAATTAGACCTAGTTGGTAAACGACGATCGGCAAACGTGACTCTGGCAGCAAATGCATCGCAAAGCTGCACACAATCAAACTATAATGCCGGTTGTTGAGAATTCCAGAGGCAATGTCCTCAAAAGTATAGGGTTCAGCTTCTTTACCCGTGCGATTTAAATAGGCGTTGTAGGTATAGGGATCGATGCCATCAATGTTGGTACATCCTAAACTTTGCAGCGCTAAAGTTACTTCGCCGCTGCCACAAGCTAAGTCTAATACTTTGTGAAAATCTAGCTGCCACTGACTGGCTGCAAGTTGCAAAACTTTTTGAATGGCGGATTCTTGAGGATTTCGGTATTCATCTCCAAATTGTTCGTAGAAACCTTGGACGCTATATTGTTCGTATCCTTTCCGAATCGCTTGGCGCTGGTTAGAAGAGGTAGATTTTCCTGAGTTTTGCTTGTGCTTGTGCATAATATTAAATTGTCTGTATCGTGATTACACCCTTAGCCTGAATAGGGCTATACAAACAATTAGCCCTACCTACGGGGGCTACAGAATAATGCATTTTGGTAATAGAGACTTCTGAAAAACTCATTACCTATTTCCCAATACAAAATCGGCTAAAAATGCGATCGAGAACCGATTCTGTGACTTCCTCGCCGGTGATTTCTCCTAAAGCTTGAATGGCACCCCGCAAGTCAATTGTCCAGAAGTCAAGAGGGAGTTGATCGGTAATCGTAGCCAGCACTTGTTCCAAAGAAGTTTTAGCCCTCGTTAGCGCCGCTGCTTGCCGCTGGTTAATCGCTAAATCCAAGTCGGCTGCCTTGAGGTTGCTGGTGTGTACAGCATCCAAAATGGCTTCTTCTAGGGCGTCAATGCCTTGGTTATGGGCGGCTGCGGTGGGTACAACCCGGTGAATAGTGTCTGGGAGGGAAAATTCTGGAATCTCCCCAACCAGGTCAACTTTGTTAATCACTAAAATGAGGGGGCGGTGTTGTACCTGTTCGTAGATTTCTCCATCAGCGGGCGTCCAACCGGCTTGGGCATCAATGGTGAGTAGTACCAAGTCAGCGGCTTGAGCGGCATCGCGCGATCGCTCAACCCCAATCTTTTCCACCACATCAGCGGTATCCCGAATCCCGGCAGTGTCTAGCACTTGCACGGGAATTCCACCGACTACCAGAGTCGATTCTACAACGTCGCGAGTGGTGCCGGGAAGGTCGGTGACGATGGCGCGATCGCTCCGGCTCCAGGCATTCAGCAAACTCGATTTCCCCACGTTGGGACGCCCGACAATCGCCACTTTCAAGCCAGTGCGGAGGAGTTCGCCTTGTGCGGCAGTTGCCAAGATTTTTGTGGTTTCTGCCAATATCTGCTCGATTTGGGCGATGATATCCGCTTCATCCAACGGTGGTAAATCTTCCTCAAAGTCGATTCGGGCTTCAATTTCTGCCAAGATGTCGAGGCAAGTGGTACGCAGGGAGCGAATCGGCTTTTGCAACTTCCCTTGCAACCCGGCAAGCGCTGATTGAGCCGCTTGAGGCGATTTCGCTCCCACGAGATCGGAAATACTCTCCGCCTGCGTCAAATCCAAACGCCCATTCAGAAACGCCCGCAGGGTAAACTCTCCCGGCTGTGCTAATTTTGCCCCCGCCTCCAAACACAGCTGCAATACCTGCTGCACTGGCATAATTCCGCCGTGGCAGTGGAACTCTACCACATCTTCGCGGGTGTAGGAGCGAGGCGCTTGCATCATCAACAACAGTGCTTCATCTACCACATCATGCGTCTGGGGATGGCGCACATATCCGTAGAGGATGCGGTGAGATTCCCACTGCTGCTTCCCTGGTGCGTGGAAGAGGGTACGCGCGATCGCGATCGCTTCCGCTCCCGATACGCGCACAATCCCCACACTCCCCTGCTGGGGAACAACAGCGGTAGCGATCGCGGCGATTGTTCCCCCCTGCACAAACGTTTCAGACATCTTGCCTTGAGATTCGGGTTAAATGAAAAGCTTATCAATTTCCATTCTGCTGTAATAAAGTGGAAGAATTACCAGAATTCTCAGAAGTTGTGCAATTAGTTTCTTCCCAGGCTCTTGAAGCCTATCAAAAAGTCGTTAAGCCTTATGAGGGTTTATTGGGAGTTGTCATTGGGCTAGCGATCGCTGACACTGCCATACACTTAATCCCAGCTTTTTTTCAGTCGGGTTTAATCGAATTTGCAGTTAGTTTATCTCTCGCGATCGCTGCCTGTTGGTTGGGTTCTCGCCTGTTTAAGCAGGTTTTTGATATCTATCTCTTAGATGCTGCGATCAACAGCGGACGTAAAATCAATAGCGAACTGCTAATTCTGGCTAAATTAATTGCTAATTTCATTATTGTATTTTTGATTATCGTTATTTTTGCCGAAACTCATAAAATTAATATTTTTGGTTTAGTAGCCAGTTTAGGGATTGGCGGCTTAGCTGTTGCCTTTGCTGCTCAAAAAACTTTGGAACAAGTATTAGGAGGCATTGTCATTTATCTCGATCGTCCCTTTGTTGTCGATGACTATATTGGCTTGCCAGATGGGATTTTTGGCAGAGTTGAGTCAATTGGCTGGCGTTCCACCAGAATTCGCACCTCTGGCAAAGGAACATTGGTAATCGTACCGAATAGTTCCTTAACACAGGTGAATATTGAGAATTTTTCGGGTGCCAAGAAAGTTATGGCTCTCATCTACTTAAACTTCGACCGAAAAATTGAGAACGAAGAACGTGCCTTAATTCGTCAAGTCATCTTAGACAGTACAGAGGATATTTTTGGAATCGACTCGCGCAACACCGAAGTTACATTTAAAGATTTGAGCAAGGATAGCGAGAGCAAAACACAAGCACAAATCACTTTTTTTATCTTAGGTTCTAGCGAAGTGTCGATGGGATTGCGGCGTCAACTCCTCGATATTGCGAGTCAAAATATTACAGATAAATTGAAATATTACGGGATTGTCTTCGACATTGAAGAACCAACAATTTATGTGGATTCACCCATTACTATCTAATCTAAACCTTGCCGATATTCGTTATCAGGTTCTTCAAATTGATATTTCCAAACCCCTTATTTTCTTGCTGTTTGTCCTCCTGTCTTTGCTATTGGGACGATACACACCTGGGATCAGCAAATTAATCGTCCGCCGCTTTGCATCGGAGAAAGTAACGAGTATTTATGAAGACTTAATCGAGCCAATCAAACACTTGTTTAGAGTGGCGGGTACATTTATCCTTATCTCTCTTTCTCTAACCTGGATTGAAGATTATCAATCCCTTTATAAATTAATCAAACCTTTTGTAGATTTAGCTGTCATTATTAGCGTAGCTTGGTTAATATCCCGGTTGTTTCGGCAGTTTATCCGAATTTATGGAATTGATATACTTGGGAAATTTAGTCGAGATTTTGATGAACTGATTTTGGTAATTGAGACTTTAGTAAATGTTGCGATTGGCTTCATCGCCATTCTGGCTTTTGCCCAAAGTCAGCAATTCAATTTAGTTGGCTTGATGGCAAGTTTAGGCATTGGTGGATTGGCGGTGGCGTTTGCGGCTCAAAAGACTCTAGAGCAGCTTTTAGGGACGATTGTTTTGTATTTAGATCGCCCTTTTGTTCCTGGGGATTATATTCGTCTGCCTTCAATTGGCAATGTACCCGGAGGTTTGTTTGGTCGCGTTGAATCGATTGGTTTGCGCTCTACTAAGATTCGCACGGCGGCTAAAAGTACGTTATATATTGTGCCCAATTCCACATTGGCAAATTTAGAAATTGAGAATGTGACGATGGGCAAGAAAGTAATGGTTTTACTTTATCTAGATTTTTTTCAGTTACTAGAAGATCGGGAACAGGCGCTAGTACAGCAAGTCATTAATCAGAGTACAGACTCTGTATTCGGGATCGATCCCGGTAGTACAAATATTACGTTAATGAATAATGCAGAAAAGCAAACAACAAGAGCGAGGGTAACGTTTTTTATTCTGGGTTCCAGTGAAAACTCGATTCAACTGCGAAAGCATCTACTGGAATTGGCGAACGAAAAAATCTCCAAGCATCTGCTCGAGTATGGCATAGAGTTTAAGATGCAGGAACCAACAATTTATGTTGAGTCACCAGTGACTATTTAATGACGCCTATACAGTTATGGCTAGATAGGTCATCCTAGAGACTGTCAGCGCGTTAGTCATCTTGCAGGATGCTCCTCTTTCAGGCGGTAATGGCTGTCCACTCTATCGACTGATTGTTGGGAACCTCAAATCGAATGGCAGTAGTCGCCCAGTTTTTAAAATCTGGTGCCATCCGAGTCAGCTTTTGCAGAATTTCATCGCTCACCCACAACACTAGCGGAAAAGCGAACTGCTTGCGGAACTGATTCCGGACGAGGTTCGTCGAGGTAAGTACTTGATTAATGTCCACCACAGATTCTAGACCGAAGACCATCAAGGCTTGCGGCTGCCGATCTTCAATTGTTTTTTGAATCGTTGTATAAAGCGTCTTTACCGAAGGATGCAGGACGAGTTCTTGAATTTCGACCGTGGAGATTTCTTTTAGCAGCTTTGCCATTTGCTCTTGTAACTGGGGATAGTTACAAGACACCAAAATCAGCGAGAACTCACCTTGAGAAAGCGCGATCGCCTTGGCGAGTCTTCTGAGCGATCGCTTGTGGTTTGCCTGAACATCTTCTGAATCATAAAGGTCAGTCATGGCGAGTACCAAAGGGAGTTTAATTAACATTTTTTCAATCTAAGTTTCTTTTTGCTTCCTTATATCGGGTGATTTTGGGAGCGTTCGGTCGATCGCGTCCTAACAGGACAATGACTGCTATCTTTTCGCTTCGTGATCTCTATCACTTAATTTAAGTGATCTCAGCTTGCCTGTCCAAAGGTAGGTAGAACAGTGCTGAGCTTGGATTGAGAGTCCTATAGGGGTTGTTGAATGTATGCGTACACCCGGTTATTTGCTACACAGGGGCATTCGGCTTTTCCCTTAACAAGGAATAAAATGTAATAAAACTTAACATATCGCTATAGTTCTTAAAGTCATAAGTGCTGGCTCTGAACATAGAATGCCAACGGCTCGATCGGACAACACGTACGATGTGCTAAGAGCGCTCTCGCTTTGCTGGATGCTGGCGACATCCGAATGTCCTAGACGTTGCGTATCCTACGAAAAGCCGCAATTCTAATTTTTGAAACCACCTACAGCTTGTATCTAAGTTAAAGAGCTTTATGCAGAAAATCCATAAGGATTGATTGCCACTATGCAAACATTGCACACCTACCTGATGAAACTACCGAAAGAATGAAAAATTGCTGACAAAGCAACAGCAGCAGACTCGGCTCTTTTTGAGCGATTTAGAAACACATCTGCTTCTTTCTTGGCTGTATAAATGAAAACTGTAGCAGAGGAGACAGCAGCTTTGGGGGATTTATTAAGTAATCTTCAGCTTTCTTAGCCAAAACCAGCCTTATAGTAGATGCGAATACGCAAAAATTAGTAGATTAAGCGATAGCGAAGCGCCGACCTGTCGGTTCGCCTTTCCACATTTGAACGTCAAGAAAGCGATCGCGCCTCTACTTCAAGAAGGCTTATGTTCCCCTGAAAGACGGGTTTTTCCACCAGAATGGACATTGATGACGGTACGGGCGATCGCGCCGGTAGCCGGAATTCCCATGAGTTCGCGATCGCTATTGTGTTTTTCACTCACGGTCATCCCATCCGCCACGACTGCTGATAATAAAGACTCGATCCTGTCGAGTGCTGCGAGTCCCAAAGCCGGATCGATCGGTTCTCGAATTAATCCAAAATCATTCCAGTAGGGAATCACCTTGCGGCATCGGCAAGGATTGGGGAATGGCTCCAATTGTGGGCACCTTGAGATGGAAATAAGATGCGATCGCGATCGCTAAAACCAATCCTATTAATGAACCCGGTATCGTGCGATTATTACTCCAATTTTACTCTCGTCCCTGAAGACATTTCCCCTTGTTTCTACTAACCAGTCAAAAAGTTTAACGCTGCCTAATTGCCGGACGATGTAGGGTACATTTTGCGGATACCCAGGTATTGAGAAGGGCAGGTACAAGACCTACCCCGCCATCCTTTCAATCATCAGCCACTTCAAAACTTGTATGCTGGTTGCACTTGCAGCATCCTTAAAGGGAGCGATCGCGATTTTCGATGACCACTGATTTCCATGACACCAAGACCTTTACCCAGTCAACTTGCTGCAACCTTTGCCGAAATGCCCAAGTCATGATTTGTGGTTCCATAATATTTGGGGAAGTTTTCGTACACCCTGATTGAGGTAGAGATTGAAATACGCTGTCAAACGACTTTTTACGAGCTTCGCAGACGGGCTAGTTTGGTTTAGCCGTGCCTTTGGGCGTCAAGCTTGGTTTATCTTCCTGGTTGCCTTTAGCTTCACCATGACGCTCGTAAACCCTGCCGCATTTGCTCAGACAAAATTTTTCGATGTGGAAGGACTTTGGGCGCAACCCTGTATAGAACAGTTGGCACAAAAGCAGATTATTAGTGGCTACCCGGATGGAAGTTTTCGACCAAAGGCACCCGTAACCAGGGGTGAGTTTGCCGCGATGGTTGGCAAAGCTTTCCCCAATACAGCGGACGTTCGTAGCGGCGGTCAGTTTGCGGATATCCCAGCAAATTCCTGGGCGGTAGATGCAATTCGTAAAGCCTATCAAAAGGGATTTATGTCGGGTTATCCGGGTGGGGTGTTCAAACCGAACGAAAAAATCCCGCGATCGCAAGCGTTGGTATCTTTGGCGAGTGGTTTGAAGTATTCCCCCACTCAGGCGGTGAGTAGCACGTTGTCTGGGGCATTTACCGATGCAACGGCAATTCCTAGCTATGCGCGGAATGCGATTGCTGCTGCGACCGAAAAACAAATCGTGGTCAATTACCCCAACGTCAAGACACTCAATCCCAATCAGCTAGCCAGTCGTGCAGAAGTTGCAGCTTTCTTGTGTCAAGCCACCGGAACTGCTGGATTAGTCCCTTCCCAATACATTGTTAGCGCTGGGACGCCACCAACCGCGCAGTCCGAAGAGATTCGGGGGGTGTGGCTGACAAATATTGATAGTGACGTGTTGTTTGAGCGCGATCGCCTGAGCAAAGCCCTGCAACGCCTTGATGAGCTAAATTTCAATACCGTTTATCCCACCGTTTGGAATTGGGGTTACACCCTATATCCCAGTGCGGTAGCCCAAAAAGTCACCGGGCGATCGCTCGATCCCACCCCAGGCTTACAAGGACGAGATATCCTCAAAGAAATCATAGACCAGGGACATCAAAAAGGCATGGGAGTCATCCCCTGGTTTGAATTCGGCTTCATGGCACCCGCTGATTCTGACCTCGCCAAACGCCACCCCGAATGGCTACTCAAAAAGCGCGACGGTTCCCAAACTTGGAAAGAAGGAACGCATAACCGAGTTTGGCTGAATCCAATGCGTCCCGAAGTGCAGAATTTCATCCAAGATTTAGTCGTCGAAATTGTTAGCAAATACGATGTTGACGGCATTCAATTCGATGACCACTTCGGCTTTCCCGCCGATTTTGGCTACGACGCCTTCACCGTCGAACTGTACAAGAAAGAAAACGGTGGGAAATCTCCTCCCGCCAACGCCCAAGATCCTCAATGGATACGCTGGCGGGCTGACAAAATTACGGCATATCTGAAACAATTGTTCAAAGCCGTCAAAGACCGCAAACCCAACGTTATTTTTGCCCTTTCTCCCAATCCCCAAGAATTCTCTTACAACTCCTTTCTCGCCGACTGGCAGAAGTGGGAACAGCAGGGACTGATTGAGGAACTGATCGTCCAAATCTATCGAGATGATCTGAGCCGCTTCATTGGGGAATTAGAGCGCCCAGAAGTCAAAGCAGCAAAGCGCCATATCCCCGTCGCCATCGGCATTCTCAGCGGCGTGAAACCTCACCCGGTTAAGGCTGCACAAATTCAGGAGCAAGTTGCAGCGGTGCGTCAGCGCGGATTTGCCGGGATGTCATTCTTCTTCTACGAAAGCTTGTGGAATATGACCCCCGAAAAGCCAGACCTCAGACAGGCTGCCTTTAAAGGACTCTTTCCTACGTCCGTAGAGCGACCAAATCTTTTGGACGGGTGGAAGGCATCTCGTTAGGAATTAAGACTAAATAACCGGGAATCATTGCCGTTTTGTAGGGGCATGGCAATCAAAAAGCCCCTACGCAGTTAATAAATCCACTGAGAGTTTGTATCGCCGGTAGGAACAAGAAATCTGTTTTTCTTAGCTGTTGGGTACTATTACTCATCATTGACAGGGGATTTACAGCCAAGTACGGTAGAATGCTGACGAGCAAAGCACAGCTCAGTAAGTAGCAGTAAAGCCGCGACGAGAGCGTGCGGCTGTGTAGCCGGGGCAGGAGTGTGGTGGTGAAAATATCGCTTTTAGATAGGTTACGGCTGGGCGTAGCAGTCGGGACGGCAAAGACAGTGACGCAGCTGGTGCGCTTGCTGCGTTTGGGGGCTGCTAGTGTTTTACCGGGAGAAATTGCCGGACGCATTCAGCCGCAGCTGTTGTCCCTGCTGTCTGGTCAAGTAAAGCACGGTGTGATTTTCATTGCGGGGACAAATGGGAAGACAACGACATCGCTGCTGTTGCGGACAATGCTAGAAAGTCAGGGATGGCGCGTTGTTCACAATGCGGCGGGTGCCAATCTCATGAATGGATTAATCACCGCACTGCTAACCAACACCAATTTAATCGGACAGCTCAACGCTGACTATGCAATTTTAGAGGTAGATGAAAATATTCTGCCGAAGGTTTTGCCGCCGGTTCAGCCAAAATTGATTTTGTGTTTGAATTTATTTCGGGATCAGCTGGATCGGTACGGTGAAGTGGATATGATTAGCCAGCGCTGGCAGAAAGCGATCGCCCAATCAAAAGATACGGTAGCGATCTTAAATGGCGACGATCCCACCTTGTCTTATCTGGGTCAGCAGTTATCGCAACGAGTTTTATTCTTCGGTTTAAGCGAACCTGAAGCTTATCTTGACGAAATTCCTCATGCAGTAGATTCTATATATTGTCCCCGGTGCGGACATTCTCTCGATTATCAGGGCGTCTACTTATCTCATCAGGGCGATTATCGGTGTCCTAGCTGTGGCTTTGAAAAAGGCCCGCTGGCAATCGATAGTCGCCAATGGCCTCAGATTCTGATTGGGATTTACAACAAATACAACACGCTGGCAGCTATTTTAGCGGCGCAAGAAATTGGCGTTGATACCGCAAATATCCTGGACACGATTAAAAACTTCCATGCAGCTTTTGGACGGGCTGAGGAATTAGAAGTCGCCGGGAAAAAGGTGCGGATTTTGCTATCAAAAAATCCCGTGGCGCTGAATGAAACCATCCGCGCAGTAAATCAGCAAAGAAGCCACGGCGGTTCTTCCACAACGCTGATGGTGCTAAACGATCGCACCCCAGATGGGACTGATGTCTCTTGGATTTGGGATGTAGACACCGAAAAATTGGTAGAACAGGGAGGAACGGTGGTAGTCAGCGGCGATCGCGTTTACGATATGGCGCTGCGCCTGCAATACAGCCAAGCAGACGAGGAACATGGCTGCAAACTGATTGTGAAAGAAGATTTACAAGAAGCGATCGCCACTGCTTTAGAACACACCGCTACCGGCGAAACCCTGCACATTCTACCGACTTACTCAGCGATGCTAGAAGTCCGAGGTATTTTGACTGGACGAAAAATTCTGTAGATGTTAAACGCTCTCGGTACGCAGAAAGTAGCCTTCCTTTGCGTACCTCTGCGATTTCCTTGGCGCTACTTTGCGTTAAAAATCAAAAAATTTGACTGTCACCATGACCGAACAACTTGAACTCACAATTGGCTGGCTTTATCCGACGCTGATGAGTACCTACGGCGATCGCGGTAATGTCATCTGTTTACAACAACGCGCCCAATGGCGGGGGATCAAAGTCAACGTCATGCCCTTAGATCGGGACGCCCCGACCGAGCAATTTCACCAAGTCGATGTAATCGTGGGTGGCGGCGCACAAGACCGACAGCAGGAAATCGTCATGCGCGATTTGCGCCAAGGCAAAGCAGAAGCGATCGCTCAGAAAATTGAAGCCGGAACGCCTGGGGTATTTACTTGCGGATCGCCCCAACTGCTGGGACACTACTACGAACCCGCCTTAGGGCAACGGATTGAGGGATTGGGTTTATTGGATTTTGTCAGCAAGCATCCGGGGCCAGATGCCCGTCGCTGTATCGGGAATGTCGTGTTTGAGATCACGGCGTCGCGATTGGCGGAGGATTTGCGAAAGATGTCGGAGGATGCGCCTTTAGTAATTGGCTTTGAAAATCACGGCGGACGCACTTATTTAGGTGAGGTGGAACCCTTGGGACGTGTGATTAGCGGTTATGGGAATAATGGGGAAGATGGGATGGAAGGAGCATTTTATCGGAATGCGATCGCAACCTACTCTCACGGTCCTCTTTTACCCAAAAATCCCTCGATTGCTGACTGGCTCATTCAAACTGCACTTGCAGAAAAATATCAAACGCCAATTTCTTTAAAACCCCTAGATGATGTCTTGGCAATGCAGGGGCGAGAAGCGATGTTTAAAAAGTTGGGCGTCAAGGTGCCAGCGGTTTCTGCACAGCGGGGATCGAGAAATTAGTACGGTTCTGACTTGAACTCGGAACCTCACCCCCAACCCCTCTCCGTCAACGGCTATCCATTAGTCACATCTTTCTTAACAAAGGGACAAACAAGATAGGAAGGGATTTCCGAGAAGTAAGTTGGTAGAGATAGTGACAATTCAGGAAATTCATGGTGCTACAAGATTTGAATGGAGGACAACAAGCATAAATAGAAAACTGAATGGAGTAATTTCCAGGTAGCCGCGATATCATGTAATCGCCGCAATCCTCGCCAAATGGTTTGAATTCCCGGCTCCCCATCGCTTTTTCGTCCTAAAAAGCCAGCCAACATTGCAATCATTCGTACGGCTTCTCGCAAACAAGGTGGCTGGGTGGGTGGAATGGGATTTTTATTAATAGTGGCGCACAAAGACTGCCATTCATAGGTTTCTAAAACTGTCTCACAGGGCTGCATTGGATTGCATCTGGCTTCATAAGTTAGCCATAACAAACGCCACGCTACAATTGTATAGGTGGCTAGTGCCATCTCAATTCTCCGAGCCGTTTCCAGTTGTAATTTCTCAATTCCACAACCACTTTTTAATGCGTAGTGATAGCGTTCTATCAACCAACGGTAAGTGTACCAGCGAACGCAACGGGCTGCCTCCTCTAGCCGATTAATCTCCAGGCTAGTCATCAATAACCAACTAATTGGCTGAATTCCGGATGGGGGGTTTTCTTCTGATGCCAGAATTCCTTGTAACTTCACAGGTTTGAGCCGGGAACGCTCAATGTAATGTAACGGGACAAGGATATCGAAACTTGTGAACCGAAGTGTGAGTATGGCCTTTCTTGCTCTAGATTCTGGACTACGTTTAACTTCGACCGTGAGTTGACCACCAGGTGGAATTTGACGAATGGCAAGATGAAGCTATTTGGCACAATGGTCTACTTTTCGATTATGAGTCCCGCGAATTAATAAATGGGAATTTTCCGGACGTTTCTGGTTAAATAAGTCGAATATATCGGCTTCTGAGTCGGCAACTGTCACCACTTGAATATCTGCTGGGATCAACTTTTGGGTGATTTCTAATCCATCTAACCAGCGTTGGCTTTCTTTTTGTTGTGTTTCCCGTTGACGACGTTTTTTGGCGATGCCTAGATTTTCGAGTTCTCTGACCCACACCTGCTGGTCAATAATTCCCGTGGGACTCCATTACTTGTCGCTGCCAGTGTTGAATGTACTTTTAATCCCGATGATTTTCGGTTGTCCAGATAACCAGTCCCTCTGGTGGCTGGGTGGTCTGTTAAATCTATGTTGGTCGTGTCCTGGATTGCCAAGATTTCTTGATGTTCTTTGATTCTTTCAATTGTGCTGGCTGTATGCGCCTTGCGAATATCACGCGGCTGAAAATAAGGTGATTTCCAAAAATCATATGCGGCGCTGGTTGCTGCTATATTTCCACAGGCTTGGGGGACGCTACTTGCTGGTTGTGTTGCCAAATCTTCGACGATGCGTATAAGACGCTTGTTTCGACGCGCGTCTCCTAAGTTGGCCTGGGACAATTCTTTGGCTGCCCACTTTTCCATGTTGCCATTACCCGCTACTTTTGTGTTCCCTCAAAACTATACCTATCAAGCCTTTGAGTATTATTTTAAGGAGTTTGTCCCTTTGTTAAGAAAGATGCGGATAATGGATAGCCCGCAAGCGAGGAGAGGGGATAGGAGCAGAAGGGGGAATCGGATGGGGAGAGGGGATTGGAAGAAGAGAGGGGATTGGAGTGGCGTAGAAGCTTTGGTTCTATAGGTTCATCTTGGGTCATTTGCTCATCTTTGATTCGTTGCTTATTTCAAGCCAGCGCGATCGCTTTTCCCTGCAAATTATCTTCTACTTCATAGCTGCCTGGTATTGATAAACCAGTGGAGCAACTTCAGAGGCGTAAGCAGCCAAAACACATTCTGCTTCTTCGTCAAATAAGCTGCCGTCAGTACGATTCCAAACTTGTAGCGCTCCCAAAAGCTTGCCTTCGTAGTAGAGAGGCACGGCTAAAGCTGTCTCAATTCCCAACGCTTTAGCATGATCTTGCCGGACTCGGGGATCGCCCTCAGTACGACAAACTAACACGGGTTTGTCGCTCTGAAATGCCGTACCACACAATCCGGAAGTCGCTGCGGTAACCCTTTTGTCCAACACCCACTCAGCGTGCTTGCCTATCGCTGCCGCATAGTAGACGGTTTCCCCTTCGGACTCAGCTAGAACCACGGAGGCTGTTTCAGCATTGACAATTGCTTGGATGCGTTCGGCAATGTCATCTAATATCTGGCGATTTTGACTCATCGTTAACATCTCTTTATCTGCAATCAGTCTATCCAAATACAGTTAGGTTAAATGGCACTAACGCTCGGAGCCTGGAAATAAATTTCACAGCTAAAGTAGAGACACGATTAATCGCGTCTCTACTCTGGAATCAGATTTCCCTGTTGATAACAGACTTTAATGCGAAATTATTCCAGCCTCTCGGAGTCTGTGGTAGCGCTTTTGTTTATACTTCGACAGGGGTGCTGCTAGCAGTAAAACTTTCTCTAGCAGCCAAGGTGCAATGCGATTGCACCACACAGCTAAATGACTTTGCCATCCCACCAAAATTTCTGGCGATTCCTTTTGCAGTCCAGTGACGAGTGCTTGAGCAACTTTTTGAGAAGTCGTAGGCACTACCCAGCGAAACCACTTTAATTCTCGCACCATGTCAGTGTCGGTCAAAGATGGCAGCAAAGCCATCACCCGGATATTATAGTCAGCGAGTTCGCCGCGCAAGGCTTGGGTGAATCCTAAAATCGCAAACTTGGTAGCTGAATAAGTCGCCATTGTCGGCGCGGCAATTTTGCCCATCAAGCTAGAAACGTTCACGATGGTTCCTTCCCGTTGGGTTGCCATACGTCGAGCAACCAGACGAGTCATGGTGTACATTCCCATTAAATTAATCGCGATTTCTTGCTGCACATCCGGGAGTTGAGATTTCAAAAAGGGCGCTTGGTGTGCAACTCCCGCACAGTTGACGAGCAGATGAATCTGACCATAATCTCGCCAAGCTTGGGCGATCGCAATATTCACTTCTACTATCTGAGCCAGATCCAAAGGCAGGATCGCGGCTTCTACGCCAAGTGCTTCAACTTCGGCGGCGACTTCCGCTAAACGATCGGCATCGCGTGCCACCAGCAACAGGCGTTTGGCTCCTTGTTGCGCGAGTTCAAGCGCGATCGCTCGCCCAATTCCACGGGAAGCTCCAGTAATCAGAGCCGTCTTTCCTTGAATATTCATAACTTAAACCTTCTCCATTTGAGGTCTCACCGCGCTGATAGTGCCGAGTTCAAGATGCAAGAAGTAGAGGTAGCATCTTCTAAGCTCGCAGTGAGGAAAACAGTAACTCGTAATTACAGATGAGTTGAACTGAACTGTTGGGAGCAAGACATTTCTCAAAATTCTTGCAGGGAACCCTATTTTTGTAGACAAACCTGAGAAATGTCTTTCCGGAAAACTTCAGTCAAATAAGAGTTGGACTGGCAGTACGTAAGGGGAACACGAGTTAGGAACCAGATGAAATTGAAGAAATGCATTTTGAATCGTGAAACAAAGAAATTCCTCCGCCGTCTAGCAAGGTTGGTGTACCGTCAGAGAAATAAAGTTTCAGGCAATCCTGCAATCAGTGAATGGGTGTACAGCCAAGTTTGATGTAGAGCATGGATGGCACGTCTCCTAAAATACGGGCATTGACCAGAAGCAACTCTTAAGCACACCTTAGCAACTGCATCAACGAATCGCAATAAATTTTAATAAATTCTGCTTAACATTCCGTTACAAAACTGCCAAATGCTTTGCTGGAGCTAAATTTGTAGAAGTGTTTCTTTGGGGAAGTCAAGGGATGCGGTGAGCGCAGGAGCAGGCGACTTCCTAGTTACTGGTGTTGTGGAACACACTGCTCGTCTGAAGAGAGCCAACCAAAAAGCGATCGCTCACGCCAAAACCCAAGCGAAAAAACCGCTCGGTTTTGAGATATTTGATATTCTGGCAAAAGTTTAAGATGATCCCTTTCGCCTATGGCTGCTTTGATTAAAGAAATCCAACAGAGCTTATTAAACCTGATGGGTCAAACTATTGAGGCACTACCAGGAATTTTGATGGGGATCGCGATCCTCTGTTTAACCCGGTATGGAGCGAATCTAGTTCGGCGGCTCGTCCGTGGCGTTGGCAGGCGTGCCCTGAAAAACCCATCACTGCGCCTGCTGCTCGTGCAGACCAGTTTTGTAGGAACCTGGGTGGTAGGGATTCTCTTCGCCTGTGTTGTTGCCTTCCCAGACTTGCGGCTGGGCGACATCATTGGTTTGCTGGGACTCAGCTCGGTAGCGATTGGCTTCGCCTTTCAAGATATTTTTAAAAATTTTCTGGCGGGAGTCCTGCTGCTGTTGCAGGAACCGTTTCGGTTGGGGGATCAAGTGATAGTAAACGGTTTCGAGGGAACGATTGAAGAAATTTCCCTGCGCGCCACCCAAATTATCACCTATCAGGGAGAGCGCATCGTCGTGCCAAATGCAATCGTCTTTACCAGTCCGGTGCAAGTGCTGACGGCGATGCCCCACCGCCGGACTGATTTAGAAATTGGCGTTGATTACAATACCCCTTTACCCTACGCCGTCGAAACTCTGCTCGAAGCCGTGTTAAAAGTCGAGGGCGTTTTATCGAAGCCAGCACCGGAAGTAGATGGATTGGGCTTTGGTGATAGCTCGATGAACTTGGTCGTCCGCTATTGGACATCGCCGCACAAAGTAGATGTGCGCCGCACGAGAACCAAGGTGATGATCGCGCTCAAACAAGCTTGCGATCGCGCTGACATTAACATTCCTTACCCCATCCGCACGCTTTACAACTACAATCAGCAGCAGTTTAACGATGCTTCCCCAGTTGCAGATGGTGCCCAAAAAAGCTGAAAGTTTTGAGTTTTGAATTGAAGAAAAACTCAAAACTCAAAACGAATTCATCCCCTAATTTTGTTAAACCACCGCAGCCACTTTCAGCTCAAAAATCCTCTCGATCGTATCCTCTACCACCTTATCGGGAGTTGAAGCTCCAGAAGTAACTCCTACCACGATGGGACCAGCGGGGAGCCAATTTTCCTGAACTTCCAAATCGCCATCCAGCGGCTTATGCTCCACACGATTGCCAGGGCCAATTCTCTCGGCGCTATCGATGTGATAGGAAGGAATTTTCCGCTCAATGGCAATTTCTTGTAAGTGCGTCGTATTGGAAGAATTGAACCCCCCAATCACCACCATGAGATCTAGTTTTTCATCTACTAGCTGAAACATAGCATCTTGCCGCTCTTGAGTGGCATCGCAGATGGTGTTGAAGCTTTGGAAATGCTCGTTCAACTCGCTTGGCCCATACTTTCTCATCATGGTGCGCTCAAATAGCTTGCCGATTAGCTCGGTTTCGCTCTTGAGCATCGTGGTTTGATTAGCAATGCCAATCCGCTCTAAATCGGTGTCGGGATCGAATCCCTCTGAGCAAGCGCGGCTGAATTTTGTCATAAATTCGTCGCGACTCCCACCATTGAGAATGTAGTTAGAGACATACTCCGCTTGTGCCAGATTCAGCACGATCAAATACTTGTCAGCAAAAGAACTGGTGGCGACAGTTTCTTCGTGATTGTATTTGCCGTGAATGATCGAGGTATAAGCTTTTTTCTTGTGTTTTTCGACCGTATTCCAAACTTTAGAAACCCAAGGACAGGTTGTATCGACAATCTTGCAACCCTTGTCGTTGAGCAGCTGCATTTCCTGAACGCTGGCACCAAATGCCGGTAAAATCACCACGTCACCCGCATCGACAACGGAGAAGTCTTTTTCCCCTTTCTCTACTGAGATAAACCCTACTTTCATGTCGCGCAAGCGCTGATTCACAGAAGGGTTGTGAATAATTTCATTAGTAATCCAAATCTGCTCGGTCGGGAAGTGCTGGCGGGTTTCATAAGCCATTGCGACGGCGCGTTCCACACCCCAGCAAAAACCAAACGATTCGGCTAACCGGATGGTGACATCACCGCGTTTCAGGGTGTAGTTGTTTTCCCGAATTTCCTGAATGAGATGGCTCTGATACTCGGATTTGAGGACACCAGCGACTTCCTCTTGATGACCAAAGCCCTTGCGATGGTAGTTCTCAGAACTGTTTAATGACCGTTTGAAGGCTTTTGTATCCATGCAGCCGTTTCCTCTCTCATTCTGGTGGTTCTCCTCGTCGATCATAAAATGCCTGGACGCTCAGCTGGCGTTACCCAGCAAAGTCAAAGCCAGGAATTTTTAATTGGCTTTGCTGGGTTCTGTTTCCACCTGCATGAAGAATTGAAGGGCATAGCGCCAAATAACATAGCCTTGGGGACTTAGGTGCAAGCCATCCGTCGTCAGTTCGGGCTGTATATTGCCGTTACTATCGGCAAACAGGGGATAGAGATCGAGATAGCTGACAGATTCCGAACGAGCGATCGCGCCCAGTTGTCGGTTTAGTTCGCGGATGCGACTGCTAGGGATAGCAATCAGGCGATCGCGTCCCACCCAGGTTGACTTTTTACCGCCGTGGGGCAAAATCGACTGCACAACAATTTGTGCTTGGGGATGAACCCGTCGCAGATAGCGGATAATCTGTCGCTGGTTCGCCAGAATTCTCCGATCGCCCACCCCTCGGATCAGGTCGTTAATGCCAATCATCACCAAGATCGTTTCGGGCTGAGTTTCGTCCAACACATCCAATCGGTTGAGCAAACCCCCTGAAGTATCTCCAGAAATTCCTTGATTGAGCCAAGTGCGCTCTGTGGGCAATAGCTCCGAAGGAAACCACAGACTGAGCGAATCCCCAGCCAGTACGGTTAAATGTTTGGGATTTTTGGTTGCGGCTACCTCCGCTTCTTGCCTGAGCAGCGTCACCCACTGAGCGTAATTCAGCTGGTGGCGCGGCCCTAACGCGGGTGTGGAAGGTAGTGTTTTCGTCAGCAGGCTGGTAGAGACGTCTTCTGGGATCGGCTCTACAGAGGTAGCATCGCTAGCTTGTAACCTAGCTGATAGCCACCGATCCCGATTCAGCAACAAAATTACTGTTAGCATCAGCAACCCGTTGGTAGCTAGGGACAAAAGCGCCCAAGCCGGAAGAAAGGTTTTCGAGCGAGTGGACACACTAAATCAGATTCAGCACAGGTTGAATTTAATCTTAAATTGCTAGCATCCACAAATCGAGCGATCGCCTAGCTGCCAATGGAAATTGCCAATTATTCGCCTTTGAAGCTCAGTCCAGTGGCAAAATCCTCTCCATAACCTTCTTCACCATGCTCGTTGATGTCTAAACCTTGGTCTTCAGCGTTAGGTTTGACTCGCAAATCCATCGCCAAACTTAAAAGTTTGAGGATAGCAAAAGTGCCCACCCCGGCAAACACATAAGTTGCTAAGACACCGACAATCTGTTCCCATAATTGGACGGGATTGCCGAAAAATAAACCGTTGTCTCCTGCTGAGTTAACGGTTGTCGTCGCAACCAGACCCGTCAGAAGCGCCCCTATCGTCCCGCCAACGCCGTGGATAGGAAAGGTATCCAAAGAATCGTCAAACTGCAACTTGGCTCGGAGACTGACGGCAAAGAAACAGCAAACAGAGGTAACGGAACCGATGAAGATGGCTCCGAGCGGATTCACGTATCCGGCTGCCGGGGTCACGCCAACCAGTCCGCCGAGGAAACCGCTGGCAATGCCAATTGCTGTCGGTTTGCCTCTGAGTAGCCATTCCAGGATGACCCAAGTGAGACCGCCGGCTGCCGCAGCGACCATTGTGGCGACGAAAGCTACCGCTGCTAGGGAACCTGCTGTTAAAGCACTCCCGGCATTAAAGCCAAACCAGCCAAACCAGAGCATACCGATTCCGAGTAGCACGTAAGGCACGTTATGGGGTGCGTGTGGTGTCACCATGAAGCTTTTTCGCGGCCCAATCACCCAAGCGGCGACGACAGCAGAGACGCCAGAGCTGATGTGTACGACGGTTCCTCCAGCAAAATCTAAGGCTCCAAATGTACCGATCCAGCCTTTGCCCCAAACCCAGTGAGCTAAAGGAGAGTAGATAAAGGTAGACCAAAGCAGGATGAACCAGAAGTATGCCTTGAAACTCATCCGCTCCACGATAGCCCCAGAAATTAGGGCTGGAGTGATGATGGCAAACATCATCTGGTAAACCATGAACACTTGATGGGGAATCGTGCCAGCGTAACCGACCGGATCGGGTTGGTCGAAGGCGACGTTATTCAAAAATAGCCAGTTCAGGCTGCCAATGAAGGGATTGGCACTGAAAGGAGGATCGGCTCCAGGGGTCAAGGAAGTGGGTGCAAAGGCGAGGCTATAGCCCCACAGAGTCCAGGTAACGCCGACAACTCCCATGAGGATGAAGCTCATCATAATGGTGTTGAGGACGTTGCGCGATCGCACTAATCCGCCATAGAAAAAAGCTAACCCAGGCGTCATCAGCAGCACTAGGGCTGATGAAATTAGCATAAATGCGGTATCGCCTGTGTCGATTTTCGGAGCCTCAGCAACCGCTGGCGACGCTTCCTGACGCGAAGCATCGGCTGGTTCCCCAGGAACCGTTGCGGGAGCGGACAATTCCGGGGAAGGACTCACCGAAGGCGATGCGTCTTGGGCAAGCGCATTTCCTACCATTGGGCCACCCAGAAGACACAGCGCCAGTATCCAAGTAATGAGAACTTTCTTGATCACTGATTTGGTTCCATCAACGCGATCGCTTTGTTAAGCAAATGAATCTGATTGCACCAATTTCAATCAGGTCAATTCTGTATCAAAGTATACAAATTAGCGGAGTTGCCTATAAATATTTCACCCACAGATAGACGACAAAAATGAAATCCGCCCTACTCGCAACTCTATAGAGTTGGGAATAGGGCGGACTCTATGGGGAAAGGAGAAAACTCAAAAGAACAAAATGCTTTCTTTTGGTTTATCTGTCGTTACTTGACATATTCACCGGGCGGAGTCGGCATTCCACCATGCTTACCAGTATCAGAAAACCCAGCAGAGCTTCCTTCCTTAAGGAATCCACTGTAAGCTTCCATGCCATGTTCTCCGATATCCAAACCTTCAAACTCCTCTTCTGGAGTGACTCGGATACCGAGGGTCGCTTTCAACGCCAGCCAGAAGATTGTACTGAGTAGAACGGTTATGCCTCCCACTGTGACAATACCAATCAGTTGAGTGATCAACTGTCCGAGACCACCACCGAGCAATAACCCCTTGGTTGGGCCAAGACCCTCACCGTACCAGGAATAGACACCAGGACCAGCAGCAAATAAACCCACTGCCAGAGTCCCCCAGATACCACAAACCAGGTGAACTGAGGTCGCGCCCACCGGGTCATCAATTTTGATTTTGTCAAAGAGAGTGACAGCGAAAACAACTAATACTCCGCCAACCAAACCGATGATCAAAGAACTGCCAATGCTGATAAAAGCACAGGAAGCTGTCACCGAAACTAAGCCAGCCAAAATGCCGTTGATAATCATCGACAGATCCGGCTTACCCAGGTACAACCAAGCTGTAATGGTAGCGGCAATTCCACCCGCAGCACCCCCCATGTTGGTTGTCAGGGCAATGTGAGTAATGGCGTTTGGATCGGCAGCCATTGTGGAGCCAGGGTTGAAACCAAACCAGCCCAACCAGAGAATCAAAGTGCCCAAGGTGGCAATGCTCAGGTTATGACCAGGGAAAGCAACGCTTTGCCCGTCTTGATATTTACCAAGCCGTGGCCCTAAGAATGCGGCTCCCATCAAAGCTGCCCAGCCACCCACTGAGTGAACGACCGTGCAACCCGCGAAATCCCAGAAGCCTCTGGTTTGCAGCCAGCCACCGCCCCAGATCCAGTGTCCGGTGAGCGGGTAGGCAATCCCGACGAGTAAGAGGCTGAAGATTAAGAAGTCAACAAACTTAATTCTTTCTGCAACCGCTCCAGAAACAATCGTGGCGGCTGTTCCGGCAAATACTAGCTGAAACAAAAACTTAGCAGCTAAGGGAACGCCAGCCCATTTCAGAGAGCCAAAAACACCTTGATAGGCATCGTTGGTGGCAGGGCTGTTATCGGCTCCGCTCAAAAACCACCCGCTCAAACCAATGAAAGGATTGCCGTCCCCGAACATCAAGCCAAAACCAATCGCCCAAAACGCGACGGTCGCTAGAGCAAACACAATCAAGTTTTTGGCAAGAACGTTGACCGCGTTTTTCTGGCGGCAGAAGCCAGTTTCTAACATACAAAAGCCAGCGTTCATGAAGAACACCAGGAAAGCAGCGATCGCTACCCATAGGGTGTCTAGCGCTACCTTCAACTCGGCTGTTGTCGGCCCCTCAGCTGCCGGAGCATCCTGGGCGACTGCTGCATAACCCCACACCATCACAATCAAAATGGCGATAGGAATGCAAGCTTGCCAACTTGGAGTCAGCCGCTTAATGGCAATTTGCAACTGCTTAAACATCGTGGCAGTCCGGGGAGATTGGACTTGCCAATTAGAAGACAATCGCTTCTTTTTGGCTTTCGATTTCTTCTTTTTGAGCGTTAATTTAGGCATCATCACTGCACTTTCCTCAATCAGTCCAACACATCCATCGGTTTAGTCAAAAATCAGTAAATCCAGTCATTTGAAGTGAGTATATGACAAAACCTTACAGGCAACTCGTTAGGGATTTTTTCCTTTATCAACATCTAGACGGGATGTCTAATTTGTCCGGGAAATTTTAAGATTTTGTATTTTCCGAGGCGGGATATTCTGTATCGAAAGTTACATTTTTAGATTCTGGCTCTGGCATCTCAACCCGCAGAACTCTCCTGGAAGTATAAATCGCGGGAGTTTGAGCGAACTTGGAGCTAAATTAGTTTATATCCATCTATGGGGGGATGCCCCAAAGAAAAGCCTAAATTTATTAAGCGAATCCATTAAGACTTCAGAAGCTTAAATTTCTCCGAAAATCCCATATTATAGAAACTTAAATTAAGCAATTACTTTATTAAATAAATGCTTTTATAGAAACTTTCCTATAAATTAAATGCAAGTTTTTTTATTTTATATTTGATGAACAGATAAAAACTGTTACTAAAATAGCAAAAACAAGGTTATCAATTTTTTTTAGGACAAGATTAAATTTGACTTTGATCGCGAAACATTCAACGAATAGATTGGGTCTAAATCTCAAAGAAACCGCCCCTGTCGCCCCTCCAGTTCCGCTAAAAATGAAATCAGCAGTTTTCTTGACGCACCTCGCTATCGGTAAACAAAGCGATTGGCATCAAAAAATTATTCTTGAGATTTCAATCGTTTCTCCTCTCTGCCAAGCCTAAAAAAATAACTGACTCGCCCTTAAAATTAGGGCATCTTCTCCAAATACTGCCTATAGCCGATTTCATCCAGAAGCTGCTGCTTCTCCATCACGGAATCGCTTAAACTGCGGCGATATTGCTGCACTCGTTCGAGTAATTCTGGCTGGTGGGATGCCAAGATTTGCACAGCCAACAAACCGGCATTTTTCGCATTACCAATCGCGACAGTCGCGACGGGAATTCCCGCTGGCATTTGCACGATGGAATAGAGGGAATCAACGCCCTGTAGGTGACGGCTGGCGACTGGCACCCCAATTACTGGCAAAGGTGTCAGAGACGCTACCATACCGGGGAGATGGGCAGCGCCACCGGCACCCGCGATAATCACTTTGATGCCGCGCTGGTGGGCTTGTTGGGCGTATTCCACCATCCGTTCCGGGGTACGGTGGGCAGAGACGATGGCGACTTCGCAGCCGACGCCAAATTCTTCACATATTGCGATCGCGCCTTGCATAGTGGGCAAATCGGAATCGCTACCCATGATGATGCCAATTAACGGTTGAGTCATTTTTTCGGGAGTTATTCAGTTGGTTGTTAGATAAACTGGTGTCTGCTCGAATTTAGGTATCTTGTCGCAAAAGTGATGACAGACGCAACAACGCTATCCATGACTGCCCCAATCGTGATTCGCAATGCTCGATTCCGAGGCTACGAAAGCTTACAGCAGATTTGGATTCATCAGGGCAGGATTGAGCAAATTCTGTCAATGGACACTGTATTCAAAATGGTTCCACCTGAGGATTTGCAAGTGCTGGATGTGGAGGGAGATTGGGTGTCGCTGGGTGGTGTCGATTTGCAGATTAATGGGGCGTTGGGGTTGGCATTTCCAGAATTGAATCTGGAAAATTGCGATAAGCTACCGGAAATTTGTAAATTTCTGTGGAATCAGGGCGTTGATGGATTTTTACCAACCATCGTTACAACATCGGTTGAGAACATTCAGCGATCGCTCTCCATTTTCTCTAATTTTGCCGCTTCCCAGCACCAAGATCGAACCACTGCCGAGATTTTGGGGGTGCATTTGGAAGGGCCATTTCTCAATCCCCAGAAACGAGGCGCACACCCTGCCGAGTACCTATTGCCGCTAACGATTGACAACGTGAAACGGGTTTTGGGGAACTATGCGGGGATAGTGAAAGTGATTACTTTGGCACCAGAATTAGATCCAACTGGGGAAGCGATCGCGTATTTGCGAAGTCTTGGGATCACCGTCAGTCTGGGACACTCCCAAGCCACTGAAGCCGAAGCGCAGCAAGCTTTTAAACTGGGGGCGTCAATGGTGACTCATGCCTTCAATGCCATGCCCGGATTACATCACCGCGAACCCGGCTTATTAGGAGCCGCCCTGGTTCATCCAGCAGTACAGTGTGGTTTAATTGCCGATGGTCAGCACGTCTCTCAGACAATGATTCAGCTGCTGCTACGCGCCAGTTCTACCCCCTTAAACCAGGGGCAGCAGGGGGAGCTATCCGAGCAAGGCATTTTCCTGGTTAGCGACGCCTTAGCACCCTTGGGACTCCCCGATGGCATCTATCCCTGGGATACGCGGCAAATAGAAGTGAAAAACGGCACCGCCCGACTCCCAGATGGAACCTTATCGGGAACAACATTACCGCTGTTAGTCGGAGTGCAGAATCTAGTCCGTTGGGGGATTTGTGAAGTCGAGACTGCGATCGCGCTTGCCACAGAATCCCCCCGTCGCGCCATTGGGTTGCTCAAAGAACCGTCAAAACGCGATCGCCAAAAAAACAACAAAACTAGCCCCTACCTCAGCCAGCCCGCTCATCAACTGCTGCGCTGGCATCCAGACGAATCAACGAATGGACTCACCTGGCAGCGCTTATTACCCAATCCCTAAAATAAGCAATGCCTCTCCTCTTCCTCTCTTCCTCTGCGTTCTCCGCGTCCTCTGCGGTTCGTATAAATGGTAAGTTTAACCGTTGGGAACACTTCGACAAAACCAATTTCATGAACGCAACAGACGATAAAACAATTGTCAAAGACTATTTCAACTCCACAGGCTTCGATCGCTGGAGACGCATTTACGGCGATGGTGAAGTTAATAAAGTCCAACTAGACATCCGCGAAGGACATCAGCAGACAGTCGATACTGTACTAAGCTGGCTGAAAGCCGATGACAATCTAGCCAATTTATCCATCTGTGATGCGGGTTGTGGCGTCGGTAGCCTCAGCATTCCCCTCGCCGAAGCGGGTGCCAAAGTCTATGCCAGCGACATCTCCGAAAAAATGGTCGGAGAAGCCAAAGAAAGAGCCGAGGCAGTTCTAGGCAACGCGAGCAATCCTACTTTCACCGTGCAGGATTTAGAAACATTAAGTGGCAAATATCACACCGTTATTTGCTTAGATGTCCTCATTCACTATCCCCAAGACAAAGCTGCCGAGATGATTTCCCATCTCACTTCTATGGCAGAATCTCGGATAATTCTCAGCTTTGCGCCGAAAACTTTAGCCCTCAGTTTGCTCAAAAAAATTGGCAGTTTCTTCCCCGGTGCCAGCAAAGCCACTCGTGCTTATTTGCACCGAGAAGCTGATATCGTCAAAATTCTAGAAAGTAATGGTTTTTCCATTCAGCGGCAAGGAATGACGAAGACTCGCTTTTACTTTTCTCGCATACTGGAAGCCACGCGAAAGTAAGGTTAAGATCGCGGCTGTATTGACAACATCGGCTGGGCACCATGAAGCTCATCAAAAAACTGTCTGCGGGCTTGTTACTGACATTCGGCGGAATTTTGCTAATGATTCCGCTCATTGTTTATACCCTACCGAATCCGAATGCTAGCCCGGAGGATAAACAGGAAGATGGAGACGCTGCCATCGGGGGTCTAGTTTTAGGACTCCCAGCGGTAGCCCTTGGAGGTTGGCTGGTGTGGGGATTGCGGAAACAACACTCGAAAGAAACAAGCGATCGCCTCCAGTCTACCTTTTACCAGCTACTGAAAGAAGGCGATGGAAATATCACCACTTTACAGTTTGCGATGGAGGCGAAGCTAACAGCTGCGGAGGCAAAGCAGTATTTAGATGATAGAGCTAAAGAATACGATGCTAACTTTAAAGTAAGTGAGGAAGGAGGAATTTCTTATTACTTCCTGTTGAGATAAGAGTAGTTGAAATTATGATGACGCAGATTTTTTTATGCATCGCATCTATTTTAGGCGGATTGTCCGTCGCTGCTGGTGCTTTTGCCTCCCACGCTTTGAAAGAAAAACTCAGCGAACGGGCAGCAGAAATCTTTGAGACGGGTGCCCGTTATCAGATGTATCACGCATTAGCTTTGCTACTGGTGGCATTATTATTAAGTCGCGCCGAGGCAGCACAGTCAACCCTTGTGGCAGCTGGATATGCCTTCATCGTTGGCGTCATCCTTTTCTCAGGCAGTCTTTATGCTTTGAGTCTGACGGGTGTAAAGTGGTTGGGACCAATTACTCCACTAGGAGGAGTAGCATTTATTGTGGGCTGGGGTTGTTTAGCAGTTGCCGCATTTAGTTTTAAATAGTTATCCTTTTCAGCAAGTCCCACTGAGCTTTACTAAACTCAATTCCCGGACGTTTATTCTTGATCAGTGCTTCTGCTTGGTTCGCATTATTCACAAGCCCCTTGGCAACAAGTGTAGCAGCAACAACTGTTGCTGAACGTCCATGCCCAAGGGCACAGTGAATATAAATATTTCCCTGCCATGCACAGATTTTATTAACCAATTTTTGGAATACTTGATAATCTGGCACAGACGCATCTAATGTAGGAACGCAGATATAATATCTTCCTGAAATAACATTTTTGGGTTCTGGGAATTCGGCTGTTAAATCAACTATTAAGCTGATATTATCGGGCAATTCCTTAGCAAATACTCTACGACCCAGCCAGATGCCAGGTACTATCTCGTTACAGCATTCCTCTTTCTCAATCAGTCTTTGAAGATACCAGCTTATCCAGGTTAATAATAAGTAGGGCATTAATAAGCATATATTCAGCCATCCCATCGTTCCATCTGACCGTTTTCCAAATACTTTAGCTCCCAGCCATCCGTATGCTGCTCCTACTGCAATAAAACTAACACCAATCCATAGAATTAGCCATCTAGCATTACCAAATCTCAAGCCAAATGCCATTAGGTAAATACCACTCAGAAAAAATATTAAACTATACTTCATTATTTGTTGGCAATAGATGCCATTCTTAACAGCACTAATAGATTATTCAGTCAAAAACTTGTTAATTTTATATTTCGTTACCTCAAGCCAACCTACGCTTACTTGTACAAACTATCAGACTCGTAATATTTGTCATACTCTGGACCTGATGCATCTTCCCAAGGTCTACTATTCACAGATTTGTATCGCGCCCCGCAGTTTTCGCAGCGGTAAAAGCTGCGAGAAGGTTGACGAGTAGGCATAATCAACGAGTAACACTTTAGCTTCCGCTTCCTACAAGTTGGGCATCGGATACCAATCAATTGAATCAGCCAGCCCAACCCAGCACTAATCAAAATTGCTAGTGGAAAGGCAAGAATTACACCGATAATAAAGATGAAATTATCCAAATATTTCCTGGAAAGCCAAGAATTACACCGATAATAAAAGTGCTAACATAATCAGCCAATAAGATGCCATCAATTACCTCTAATTATTAGCGGTGCTTAAACGAAAAACAAGACTCTAAAAAGGTATAATACAGGCATGGCAACCATTTCACGTTATGGTGTGATAAATGAAAGAGACAACTCCCGCCGCCATGCCCCCTTGC
>NZ_JAMPKD010000030.1:0-64746 GCF_039961915.1 Trichocoleus sp. DQ-A2 | reverse complement strand
CGGACAGCGATGTCTTTCCGTTTTATGGAGTGGGTGAACGCTAATCGAGATGTATTCTCAGCCTATAAAGCTGCTTTGGGTTTTATTTGGGCTTGAAATCTGTTTAAGTCCCGTTAATTCCAGTGTTGCGTCCAGGTCAGTGGGTGATTGTGGATAACGCGACGTTTCATCATGGGGGTCGCATTGCCCAAGGGAATTGAAGCCGCAGGATGTCAGTTAGTCTATCTACCACCCTATTTGCCAGATCTTAATCGGATTGAAAAGTGCTGGGCATGGTTGAAAAGTCGGATTCGCAAACGGCTAACCCAATCGGCTAGTTTACGGGATGCGATGGAATCTGTTCTCAAGCAGGCAGCGTCCTAATCAAAATGGCTACAGCTATAACTGAACATTCCAACTAAAAATTTGATTCAAAAGTTGAAAATTATCTTAAGCCAGGTGTGCAAGAAAGAAATATCAGTTTAAACCGCACACCGTTTGTCTACTTCAGAACTTTCAAAACTGGTGCTTGGGCTTGTAGCGTTTGATTAATTGTGGTTCCTAGTTTTAACAGGTAAAGACCACTAATTACGAGCGTCAGGACTACCAATCCTGGATTTTCTAAAGTGCCGCTATCAAATAGAATTAACACCCCTAAGCTAATCAGAACAAAAGGGACTAGATGGTTGCCGTAACGAGTCAAATTATCTGCGATCGCAGGAATTTGGGTTAACTTATAAGCGGCAAGACACCAAACACCCACCAGCGAGAAAAACACTCCCAGAACGATGGCTAGATTTTGCCAGGTGCAGCTTGCAAACAGGGGCATATAGATTCCAATGTTATCGCCGCCATTTGCAAAAGTTACCGCTGCTACGCTATACGCCTGGGGTGAGATGAAACTGCTAAACCAGGCTGGTTGAGCTGGCGTTTCGTCTGAGTCAGCATCATCTTCTGCATTAGAATTCACTAAGCGGCTGATGCCGATCGCAATCGGAACCAATCCTAACATCCCAATACAGGGACGCGGCAACAACAAACTACCAAAGAAGCTGGGAAGGCTGGCGAGAACAAGGGCGGCAAAGCCAAGATACTGTCCGGCAATGATGTGGCGTTTGCGAAAGACAGCATTGACCTGGGAAAAGAACAACATCAGAATCAAAATGTCATCCAGGTTAGTTGCCGTAAAGGCGGTAAAGCCGGTTGAAATTGCCGCGAAAAGTCCGTTCATGTTCAGTTCATGCTCCAAATTCTGTTGTGTCTATCCGGACTTTTGGGCGACGCTGTAGCAATCCTGTTGGGATTGTGAGAAATGTCTTGAAAGGAATATGTCTCACAACGAAGCTCAAAACTCACGCATGATGAAAGGATTAATAGATTAAGTCACGAGAAGAGTAAAGACATTTCTAGCCTTTCTCGCTGGTCGTTAACCGTTACTTCGAGCTAAATTATTGAAAATATTTAGGAAGCCTGTTTTCTGGAGTGGTTATTCAGAACAGCCACCGTTGCAATCTTGTTGGAGTGATGCTCCAACTCATTTAAGTTTTGAGCCGGTACGAACACAACCTTGACTTCGCTCGCTGCTTGGTGTTGCTGCTTGATTAATACAGTTAGCTCGTCTAGTTTCTTGGCATAGTCAGCATCTAGCTTTTCGTGCAACAGTTCCAGGTTTTGAGCGGCTTGCAACGTGATCTGGTAGTTGTGATTCGCACTTTCCCGATCTTCTTCTGATTGGCGGTTCTGGCTCATCAAGACGACGGGAGCGGTGTAAGCAGAGGCAAAGGAGAATACCAGGTTCAACATCATGAAGGGAGACTCATCCCAGTGAGGCAGTCCCGGTATCAGGTTGCAACCTACCCATCCAGCAAGAACGGTTGATTGTCCAATCAGAAACGCCCAGGAACCCACTTTAGTTGCCATTTTGTCTGCCACCTTTTGCCCAAACGTTAAGGGCTTCTTCTCAGGTGGTTTAATTTTTGAAAATTGTGGTTGTGTCAGAACGACAGGGGCTTGTTGCAATTCGTTGATACCGGGTTGACTGGATTGAGTGGAGTTCATGCTGTTACCTCTTGCAACTTCAAATTCGTTTAATGCTTTGATGAGTGCGCTTAGGGGTTTTTTGTATTTGTGCTGCACTTGCTATAGTTTCACTGTATGGCGCTTAAAGTATAAGAGCAAATACTCTTTCTTGTTGAATTAATAAATTGAAGTGATTGACTTAGGCTAAGCGTTATGAATTCGACTTTTCCAACCCTGGTTGTTACCCAGAACAGCGTTGGTGCAAATTGCGGGTAATTTCAGTAATGCCAGTTCCTCAATCAATTGAGTTTATCGATTCAACAAAAAAGAGTGTTTGCTTTTATAAATTGTGATTACGTAGGATGAATTTATGCTTCTGCAATAGATTCTTGCCAAACTGGATCGCCAGTCTGGATAGCCAGTCTGGACAAAAGACACAAGAACATTGAGAAAGCCTTTCTGGTTGTCACAAGAGAAAAACATGAAGAATCTTTTCAAAATTGCGCTCGCCCTAGTGATATTTGTGGTGAACCTAGCGATCGCCCAACCCTCTCTGGCAGATCGACCCAAGGTATCCAAAAATCCTGACTATATTCAGGTGACAAAAACGCTAAACGGTTTATCAGCACTCCAGGAAAGCCAGGATGTCCCTCCAGAAGTGCAACAGCGAATTGACGAATTGACCTTGCAAAAAGCCGCAATCGAGTCGGGTGTCACCTGGGGACAATGCAGCAATCAAACTGGGAACACAATCGGCATCTTTGGCCCCGCCTCTGAAGAATCGAAGACTGGCGATAACAGTCTCTACTTCCTAGCAGACGGTGAGACAACGCCTGAAGGCTGGGATTGCCAGGGAATTTATTTACCGAGTGGTATTAACGTTGCAGGCATTGAGTCAACACCTGCCACTTATACAATTCTGGATGGTACCCGTTTAATCGCCCGCCGAAATCCTGATACCTCTGCGCTTGAGTTTAACGTTCCACCACTCAAGTCTTCCCAAGAGAATAAGCTGGCAGTTCCTAACGTATCGCAGGAATTTATTGAATCTCGCATTCCTAGTACGTTCACAGCCGTAGAAATTGACGATTAATAGGATGCGTACAAGTGGGTTGACGCAATGATTTAACAAATTGGCTTGCAAGCTCATTGAGTCAACTCACCGTACAAAAGAATGGAAAGTTATTGTTACTCACTCATTAGCATTTTGGATTATGGATTCTTTAATTGGGTCAGTAGATTCGCAGATTGTATTAGTAGTTGCAGCGATCGCCGTATCCCTCTTGCTGGTTACGCTGCTGGTTAGAATCTTAAAAGCTGGTTTCGGGTTGATTTTGACAATTTTGGTGGTGGTGGTGGGATTGCAGTACGTTTTTGGCATCACCCCCGGACAATTGTGGGGTGAGATCGGGAATTTACCCCAAGATGCGATCCAACTGGTGAAAAACCTCGATTGGAATTCTCTGATATCAAGCTTTAATAGCTGAAGGCAGCATTCAATCACTTCTAATTATTCATCTGACAAGAAAGTTAATTTCACTTTATGAGGATTGCCTTATAAAGTGAAATTAACTTATTCGCCGTAAATCCCACACGAAGTTGGAAGCGCCACCATACCGCTTGCGGTTGGTGGTGGGTAGTTCACGCATTAAAGGCTCGTGATATTGACGAAGATACCTATGAACCGTCCGATCGCTGGGTAATACTCTTCAGTTTGGCTGTCTTACTCTTGGGTACAGGTATCATCTACTACGTTTTTACGGCTCCTGTGCAACTGATAGCCGGTGCTATGTTTGAAGTAATGTCTTGCTACGGCAATGATTCGCCAAGCGGATAGGAGAGGATGTCCTTTTCGAGTGTCTCTTCAGATTACTAAGCTGTTGTGCATTTAGACTGCGATCAAAGAGCGTCCGGGACGCAGTCCCCTGAGAGCGAGAAAGCGTCGCCAATCGAGTTTATCCGCTCATGCAGCAATCTGATTGTGTACTACGTCAACAGATTAGCAACGTTTGTTCAATGGGATCTTACACGGCTTATGGCGAGTGCCATTTAAGCTAGGGATGATAGTTAGCGATTGCGCTTAACTAAGTATCATTCACCATTGACTAATGACTAATAACTGGCTGCTACTTTTAGTGTGGATAGGAGTTGGGACTGGCTTGCGCTTGCTGAATTTGGCTGGCAAGTCGCCTTGGACGGATGAATTTTCGACGCTGGTTTTCAGCCTAGGCAATAGTTTTCGCGGCGTTCCCCTAGATCGAGCGATCGCACTCGATACTCTTCTGCAACCTTTGCAAGCAAACCCAGCAGCCGGAATCAACGATGTCATTCATCACTTAGTCACTGAAAGCAACCATCCCCCTCTCTACTTTGTGCTAACTCACCTGTGGTTGAAACTATTTCCGCCGGATGGGGGATTGGTTTCGCTGTGGGGGGCGCGATCGCTTGCTGCCCTTTTCGGCGTCGCCTCTATCCCTGCAATGTACGCATTCGGCTGGTTTGCGTTTCGTTCTCGGTTGGTAGGGCACTTGGCAGCAGCAATGATGGCGGTTTCGCCCTACGGCATCTTTCTAGCGCAGGAAGCCCGTCATTACACTTTGGCAATTTTGTGGGCGATCGCTTCCCTTACCTGTCTGGTGGTTGCCGCACGACATCTGCAACGTCAGGCACCTCTGCCCGTTTGGCTCGTACTCCTCTGGGTAGGGATTAATACATTAGGAATTTCCAGTCATTATTTTTTCGTTCTAACTTTAGGTGCCCAAGCGCTGGCGTTGATTGTCCTTCTATGGCAACAAAGACGGACTCAGAAGAATTTTAAATTTCCCAGTGTCAAGTCCTCGATCCCATTGCTGGCGGTTGCGGCTGGGACGCTGGCGGGGGGATTAGTGTGGGTGCCAGTATTCTTGCAGAACAGTTATGGGGGCAAGCTAACCGAATGGATTCAAGGCGATCGCGTCGGTTTGGCATGGCTTAGTCCTATATTTCAGGCGATCGCGGCTTGGATTACGATGATCGCCCTACTTCCGGTAGAGTCACCCGATTTAGTCGTGGTGATTCTTTCTGGGGCTGTGATGATTGTTTTCTTTCTTTGGGCGCTACCCATCCTCTATCGAGGCTTGAAATTTCAGCGGCAAGAGGCGGGTTTGACAACCCAACTCTTTGAGGGTTTTATTTGGAGTGCGATCGCGCTATTTTTTGTCTTTACCTACATCCTCGGAATTGATTTAACTCGCGGGGCAAGGTATAACTTCGTCTATTTTCCCGCTGTAATTGTTATCGTAGGAGCCAGTCTTGCCGCCTGCTGGAACGCTGTGAAGGTTGAAGAAACTACTTTAAAAGAGTCAAGTCCAGTCAGCATCGATCCCGGCTCAAAAACCAAAGGTAAAATCAACCCTTTTATTAAAATATCTGGTCAAAAAGCTGTGGCGCTCATTTGGCTCATGGGACTATTGAGCGGGCTAACAGTCGCCTGCAATTTGGGTTATCAGAAATACTATCGCCCCGATCTCTTAGTGCCACCGATTATAGAGTTGCAAGATTCCCCATCTTCATCTGTGCAAGTGCCAATTCTAATTGCCACAACTCACAAAACCCATGTACAAAATGGGGAAATGATGGGAATCGCGTGGGAACTCAAACAGCAAGCGGTACAGCCAAGGGAAATCCAATTTCTCCTAGCGCATCAAGACCAAAATCCTCAAACTTCAACAGCGGCGCTGCAAAAAACTTTGGCGACTTTACCGCGCCCTCTAGATGTTTTGCTGGTAAATTTCCACGCACCCATAGAGTTAGATAAATGTGTTACGAATGCCAATTTCCCTTCAGTGGATGGCTACGAAACCAAACTTTATTACTGTCGAGAGCGCTAAAGCTTAACTGCTTTTTTTGACGCTTTCTGGAACGCTCAGCGATGACAAACCCGCGATCGCTCTTAAATTTTGAGCGCGAATTAACTCTGTAAAATTCAAACTGGAACGACCTTCGATTTTGCCGACGGCTTCAATTGCGGATAACAATTGCTGGGCAGCTTCAGCTTCCGTGTAGCCCCGCCGAATCGCTACCTTAATTGCCGATTCATCCGCATCCAGTTCAGACTGAGAACTGCGAGTGTTTCGCCAAATCTGAGTCGCTGCCAGTCCGCTCAATCCGCTAGCCACGACAACACCCACAGCATCTCCTTGGACAAGCTGCACGATTGCTCCGATTGCCCCAGCCGCCACCACACCTTGATAAAGGTCGGGTTTAAACCACTTGATCCCAGTCAGCCAAGCAACTGTGCGTAAAATCAGCAAATCTCGCTGCGGCTGAGACAAGCGACGCCATAAATCAAAATTGATATAAATCGGTCGATCTTGTGCCCAAGGCAGCGGAAACGGGCTATTAATCACCTGCGGTTGCTCCGGTTTGCTAACCACTTTTGTCAGCATTCGACCAGATGCAGGCATGACATCTAATAAGCGGCGAATTTCAGGCTCTGGATTCATCTTGGATGACTTGGGGCAACTATGGTAAAGACGCGATCGCTCCCCTCTACTCACTGAAAACTATTCTAAGGAATGTGGATGAAATAACTGGTAAAAGTAGGGATATGCCCCTACCCAGGAAGTTGAAATAAATCCACAATCCTCAGTTTTAGGGGGAGGGAGACGGAACGGCTGAAGCCGTAGGCTTGGGTTTAGGAGCTTGCTGAGTGGGCGGAGTGGTAGCTCTAGGCGTCGCCTTGGGTGTTGTTGTCGCTCTGGGTGTCGCCGGAGGTTTTGTGGCGGGGGCTTGCAGCCGAGTTGCGGGTGAGGGCGCTAGGGCTGGGCTAACAGGTGTTGACGTTGGTTCGGGTGAAATCGTTGTAGCCGGTAAGGGCGTTATCGCTGGGTTAACGGGTGTTGACGTTGGTACAGGGGAAACCGTGGCACCGGGAGCAGGAGACACCGTTGGGCTAGCAGCAGGAGCGGTGATGGAAGCAGGAGCGCCTTGTACACCCAAAATACTGGGATCTCCAGTGTCAAATATGCCAGCTAGACAGGCAATCATCATTGTCGCCAGCGTGCCAGCAAATAGCGCTTTCCAACCGAGTTCGGAGATATCTTTGCGCCGCGAGGGAATGAGGGCAATGGTGCCACCCACAAAAATGCCGACTGAAGCTAGATGGGCAAATCCGGAGAGGGCATAACTGACAATTAACACCGTGCGATCGCTTACAGTTCCGGCTTGGGCGGCTTCTGCTAACGCTTGATAGGGAGGAATTGCAGTTTCGAGGAGTCGTCGCCCAATAATCACAGAAGCCGTCCAAGATTCGCTAAAAGGGACGCCGGTTAAGATTGTTAGGGGATAAAACAAGACTCCTTGAATATTTGCTAAAGTGACAACTTTGAATAAGTCACCGACTGCTCCGGGTAAACCGCCCAACCAACCAAAAAATTGATTCACTAAAGAAACTAAACCCAAGATTAAGATCAACACGGCAGCGATCGCTACTGCCATCTTCACCCCATCCAAAGAGCCGACAATCGCCGCATCTAAGGGGCTAACTCGCTCGATGGGTTCTCCAGCGACTGTTTCCTGTTTGTACGTCCCTTCCTTCTCGACTTCCTCAAACTCATTTTGCTCAAATTCCTTGGCTGTTTTCTCGCTAGGAATACCGCCCAGCGTCAGCGGTGTTCCGGTTTCTGGCACTAAAATTTTTGAGATCACAAAACAGGCGGGGATAGCCATAATCGACGCCGATACTAAGTGTCCCAGAATGTTCGGAAAGACAGGTCTGAGGAAACTGACATAAATTGCCAGGGTTGAGGAGGCAGCCGTACCAAAACAACACGCTAGAATCGCGCACAGTTCCGAACGGGTCATTTTTGGCAGATAAGGCTTAACGACAATCGCCGCCTCAATGCCCACAAAAATATTCGCGGCACCGCTGAGCGCTTCCGCCCCGCTCAGGCGCATCGTCCAATAAAATAATTTGGCAAATAACTCGGTGATGACTTGAATGACGCCGATGTTGTAGAGGAGCGCCATCAGTCCGGAGAAAAAGATTACCGTCGGTAAGGCGCGAAAAGCAAAAATATAGCCAAGATTGATTGGTGGATCTTGACCGGGGATGGGGACAATATTTCTCCCAAAGACAAACCGCGCCCCAGTGTCAGCAGCGACAAACACCGCGTCTAGTAAGGTCGTAAACCGCTCCAGTGCGATTCGCGTGGGGGGAAACTTGAACACCAAAAAAGCCAAGACTAATTGCAAACCAATGCCCCAGATAATGACGCGCCAAGGAATGATTCGCTTGTGTTCGGAAAAGAGCCACGCGATCGCGCATAAACCAAAAAGGCCGAAAAAGGAGATAAGGTTGAGATAAAAAGGATGAGACATGGGCTGAATCCTTATTTCTTGAGAGAGTGCTTCCCAGTTTGCCGTCCCCTGCAAATGAGCGCGTTTTTCGGCTTTATCCCCGCCTGGAGAAGGATGACACGGGACACCCAAGACAATAACTGAAAATGAGGCGCTTCAGTACTACTACAGCTTTAAAATAAGCACAGAAGCCTGTATCTTATTCAAACTTAAGAATTCCTAAACACAAGGAAACAACTTAGCTAGAGCAGTCCCAGCTTGAAGAATGCTGCTCTTGGGCAGTTAATTACCCACAAATTCAATACATGGAAGCTTTTGACTCAGTTCCTCCCAAATGGATCGAATCTGCTACTCACGCCCGCAAGTTTTGCTGTCCTAACTGTCGGGCTTCCTCCAGGGAAGCGCAACAGGTTTGGCTCAACCGGAGATCGCCCGTGATGACAGAAGATTATCGCCGAAAATGGCAGGAGTTTTATCAGTGCCAGTGCGGTAGTGTCTGGTGGGCATGGAGTAACGATCGCCCTCCCTCTGATTTATTAAAGCGCGAGCCTCCAACGATTGACGAGTGATGCTTTATAGAAGTAAAGCGCGACTCCCTACGGGATAGCGACTCTACCCTTCGGGAACCCCTTCGAGGAACGAGAACGCTACGCGAACGTTTCACGCATTTTCTCTGGTTGAGCGCCTTAGCGAAGCGAAGCCGTTAGGCTTATCGCACGATTGTGTTAGCCGTAGACAAAAGAGCGATTGCGCTACCGCGCAGCCTTCGGATCGCAGCTCGGTAATTTAGAAATTACATACATCTTTTACAAGGCATTTACAACGACTGCCATGAATCTATCAACGTTTGCAAAAACCCTGCCTGCTGCTGTGTTAACGATTGCCTTTGTTTCTTTGAGCGGCAACAGTTTAGCCCAAAACGCCTCATTTCAAGTAGTAAGTGCTAGAGATGGAGATGATGTTACGGTAAGCCAAGGCAACAAACAGTTCAGAATTCGGCTAGCTTGTATTGATGCGCCTGAAAGAGAGCAGAAACCGTGGGGCGATCGATCGGCTAATCGCCTCAAGCAGCTTCTAGCCCCTGGTCAGAGCGTGCGGCTAAGGGTGGTGAATACAGACAAGTCTGGGCGCACTGTGGCGGAAGTTTACCGAGGCAATCAGTCAGTAAACCTTCAAATGGTGCAAGAAGGTCAAGCCGTTGTCTACCCGCAACATTTAAACAATTGCGCTGCTACCAAAAACCAATATCTACAAGCACAGGCAGCAGCTAAAAAGCAACGTTTGGGTTTTTGGAAACAAGCTCAACCGATGATGCCGTGGGATTTCCGCCGCACTCAGGGTAGTCGCGGTTAGTGAGCGGGAACGAAGACAAGGAATATACTTTGGGTCTTAGCAAAAAGCGCTGGGCAAACAAAGGCGATCGCATTCTCTTTTGGTCAGTGCGTTAGCCAAGTGAAGTCGTTAGGCTTATCGCTGCCCACCTCCGGCAAGCAAGCTTTAAGATGAAGAAGTATTAACAACGCGAATATCGCTTCATGGACTGGAAAGAAATATCCGGTAATTGGGTGTTAATTCCCCAACATCCTGTAGGAATTGTGCATTTTCTTGGGGGCGCATTTGTGGCGGCTGCACCCCACGTCACTTATCGCTGGTTGTTAGAACAACTGGGGAATCAAGGCTATGCGGTGATTGCGACGCCGTTTGTGAATACGCTGGATCATAGCGCGATCGCAGGCAACGTTCTCCTGAGCTTCGATAGCGCCATCGAACAATTACGGGCAAAAGCGTTATTGCGGCGGCGATATCTCCCAATCTACGGACTTGGACACAGCATGGGTTGCAAACTGCATTTACTCATTGGTAGTCTTTTTTCAGTGGAACGTGCTGGGAATATCCTGATTTCCTTTAATAACTACACCGCAAGCGAAGCCATCCCATTTGTGCAGCAGTTTAATTTCAGCCCAGCTTTTAATGTCGAGTTTACACCTTCGCCGGTAGAAACTAACAAGTTGATCGCTGATAAATACAGTATTCCGCGAAATTTACTGATTAAATTTTCTAACGATACGCTTGACCAATCAACTGGCTTAACTGAGGTTTTGCAGAAGCGATTTTCGGGGATGGTAGCAATGCAAATGTTACCAGGAAGTCATATTACACCGCTTGGTCAAGATGTCAATTGGCAAGCGGGAAAGGACTTCACACCGTTTGATGCTGTTGGTCAATGGGTAAAGCAAGAAATTTTATACAAAGAGCTGAATTTGTTGAAAAGAGAAATTCTCCGCTGGTTACAGCCTTTCTCTCCTACTTAACAATTACTTGAATATTTAGTAGCAGCAATGGTGTAACTGCTGCGTGTAGGCTGAACAAGGCAAGAAAGAAAGCTCGTGTTATAGCAGTCCTAAAGGATTCCTAAAGGCAAGATCTCCGGCTTCGAGAGAGAATTAGGGTATCTGACATTGCTGGCATCTCATCACTCAAATAGGATTGCTATTAGCAAAGCACAATAATAGATTGTGCTTTTCTTTCTTGATGAGCATCAACTAGCTGCGAAAGTCCTACTAATTTTATTGTTTACTTCAGCAACGCGGCGGCCCATCATCGTAGGAAATTAAATTATCTCCTGACTCAAGAATAAACTTAACTTGGTGGTCTGTAGCAACATGAAACCACCAACTGTGTTTAAGTTCCCCTCTTTTATACGGGCTGTCCCACTTACAAACAAATATTATGTTTTCCCCTCCCACAGGTAAGTGAACGGAGGAATTGCTTTTTTGGGAAAAGATTCTATTCTTTAATTTTTGAACTAGAGTGACCGAATCGTTTTGTTGTTTAGCAGCTTCGCCTTCAAAGGTAATAGTGAGCAGCGTTATCTTAGGGTAGCACTCAGTTGGAATGCAAACACCGCCTACATACTGTAAAGTTAAAATATTTTCCGAACCAGGGGAATCAGGCCATTCTTGAACACACCCATTCTGATTCTGATAAATTCGTGGTGGTGATGGTAGCAAATTAGCTACTTGTTTAGCTAATTTAATTGCTTCAGTAGGACTCAGTTCTGGCTGCATAAAAAAACTTGAGGAGGTAGAACTTAATCTACCTCCTCAGTGTCTACTTTTCCGAATGAATTACTTCATGTTGACGGGAACTTTCAAACCTTCTGCTGAGAGTCTGCCGTCTGGCTGAATGGATTCACCTTCGATGAAGGAACGCAACATCCAAGCCATTTGCTCATGTTGTTCCATCAAGCCGGTGAGGAAATCAGCGGTACCTTGATCGTGGAAGTTATCACCGCACTGATCGATGTGTTCGCGCAGGTTGCGGATAACCAGTTCGTGATCTGACACGAGGTTTTCTACCATGTGAAATGCGTTGGGAAGAGTACCCGGATCTTCTTTAATAGAAGCGTACTTCAGGAAGCCTTCCGCAGTTCCTACGGGATAACCACCCAAGGCGCGAACTCGCTCAGCGATCGCATCAATGCTTTCCGTCAACGCGGTGTAGTGTTCTTCCCATAGCTGGTGCAGGGAGCGGAACTGAGGGCCAACCACATCCCAGTGGTACTTTTTGGTTTTGATCAATAGCAGGTAGGCATCCGACAGATCTTTATTTAATAAATCCGTCACGCCTTGACGCTGCTCTTCTGTTAAACCTATGTTTAAAGGACGCATAATTGTTGTGTTCTCCAGCGATAATCACTCTTACTAGTGCAACAAATCTATACAGGGGATTCATCAGCCAAAGGGGAGATTAGTCGAGCGCTTGATATTGCGTGGGTTTGAACGTAGTCAGATGGGTAGGCTCAAGCTTTGGATATAGCACTGACTTTGACGCGGTGCAGCAGTTTCTCTCCTTGGCGGTAGCCGAGATTACTGACTTTCACAATTTCTCCAGGTTGAGCAGTTCCTTTAATGAGTTGATGGAACTGCGGATCGTAAGGGAGTTCTGCACCGACAGATGCGATCGCTTCCACTCCCCATTGAGAAAGCATCTGTTGCACAGGTCGGACTAATGGCAGCAATTTCACAGCTTCCATCTGGGGATTCTCTAAAGCTCTGGCGGCTGCGGTAGGCCAATACAACAAAAAAGATTCTAAAACTTGCAGACTCGACATCTGGAATTCCTGCATTAAAGTTTCTCGCTGCTGTTCTAAGAGCGATCGCAGCAGCTGATACTCTTGCTGTAAAGACGCCAACTCATGCTCCCGATTTATCTGCTCTCCCAGCGCTGGCGGTTTCCTATCCCCAAAGGTGGTCAGTAACTCGGTTACTGACACTTTCAACGCTTGGGAGAGCTTGATTAGGGTTTCTACTCGCATCTGCGAAACTTGTCCCAGTCGCAGTCGCTTGACTTGTCGTTCTGAAACTCCAGCTTGCCGACTCAAGGCTTTAAAACTGGAAATCCCCGCCAGTTGCATGAGTTGCTGTAACTGGTGAGCAAATTGCTGTACGGAATCTGCTTCGTTTACCACGTTTGCTTTTTCAGTTAGCCCCCGCAGGTGCGCTTTAATGGTTGAAAGCTCCTAGGGGCACACCGCTTGTGCGCCCCATCTGACAGCTAATTTAGTGTTTGCTGGCAACTGCTTGTCTTGTGCCAACAGAGGTTAGCGTTCCAGTTTGCAGATGCGCTTCTAAGAACCACAACCGCTTATCAATGGCGCGAGACACTTCTGTGTAAAGGTCTGCGGTATCGGCATCGCCTAAATCGGCTGAAGCATCAATATTTTGGCGCAGCGACTTGGCATAAGGTGCAAAGCGTTCCGCCAACGCGATAATGTGGTCTTTGCCGTCGATGATATCAATCGGATACTCTGGCAAGATAGACGCAGCTACCGCCATCCGAGCCGTTCCCATTGCCAACCCTCCTAGAGCGGTGACTCTTTCGGCAAATAGATCGGTGAATTCTTCCAACTCAGTGGCGATTTCATCAAAAAGTTGGTGTAACTGGTAGAAGTCCATCCCTTTGACATTCCAGTGCGCTTGCTTTACCTGAGTTTTTAGGTCAAGGGTGGTTGCTACGGTTTGGTTTAGAAGCTCGATTACTTTAGAGCGAGTTTCTGCGGCAATGTCAATGCTAGTTGGGTATAGACGTTGATGATGATTGATACTACTCATATTCCTTGATCCTTTTAGATGGAAGTGTATAGAAAAGCACAGACTTTTGTAGATTATCTTTGCACGCTTAGGACAAGATAAACTGCGATCGAGGATACTAATTCGCAGTACAGGCTGAATTTTGAGCTGGAAAGCTTGTTTTTGAATACTCAAGCTAAATGCATTCTTAGAACAGAGCGCGGTGCGCGGCGAATCCGGCAAGAAATTGTTTCTTGACCTAAGCGCTGACAAGCTTCAAATCGATGACAGCCGGAAAAACCATAGTATTCTCCATCTACTTCCAGCACGTCGATGGGTTCTTGCTGACCGATTTCTTGAATGGATTCCATCAAAGCCGCTACTTTGGCTTGGTCAGTTTGTCGCGGCAGAGGACGATGAATCTTTTGCAGGGGTATTTCTTGCACCCTTACCATAGGACGAGTAGCTGTCTCCATCTGTTGTTTCTTTCTAAATCATACTCGGAATGACTTCGACTTGACAACTGGATACTTTAAATTAAGCTGAAGATTGTCGTTCATCCCCGATCTATTCGTCCTGGCGTCTATCACAATAGATGGAACAACTAGCTGCGTAGGTTGAGACAAAATATAGAGTCAGCTTTGAAGAAAAATCTTCTATCCTCAGATAGTCCATGCAAAAAAAGGGATGTACCTTGAGGCAGAATTTGGTAAAAACCAAATCGCAAAGTCGGAAATTCACTCGTCCGGCTGGGATGGGAAAACGTTTAGGTCACTGGTCCCGCACCATTTTGACGGTGTTTGGGCTGATAGGACTCACAGCGGCGTCTGGACCGGCACCCAGTAGCAATGATGTGGAACTGAAAGTGGGGGTTGTGCAGCGATTTGGTGAGGAACCCGACCAAATGACGTTGCAGGCAACATCGGGCGATCGCTTGATGTTGCGCTTTAATACAGGCGATCGCCAACAAACCCTGCAAACCACCAGTGCCAAGCTAGAAGTGACCATGCAACCTCTACCAGCACCTGCTTTAGAGGAACGGCTTGTCCTGGGCATTTATCGGAGTTTTGAGATGGCGGAAGACAGTGCCAAAGCGTGGCAAGCCAAGGGAATTGAGGTTGAGGTAGCGCAGCCGGAACGCTGGCAGGTGTGGGCAAAACGCGATGTTTATAAAACGCCTTTAGTGCGCCGCTGGCTGTTGCAGAACCTTCAAGCTCAAGGCGATCGCGCTGCGTATTTGGAGACGGAAGTGGTGCAGAAAGTGCCCAAAGCGTCTCTCGTGGTGAATGGTTTTCGGTACGATCGCGACCAGATAGAGATTATCCCTGGCAAAAACCCGATCCAGGTGACAAAAGGCAAAAACTCGAAAAATAGCGTTCTCTACGCTGGCTCGTTGCGGCTGCAACCCAACGCTTACGGCACTTACACCCTGGTCAATCAAGTACCGTTAGAAATTTATCTGCGGGGCGTTGTACCGCACGAACTGGACGGCGGTGCCCCCTATGCGGCGGCGGAAGCGCAGGCAATCATTGCTCGGACTTATGCACTGCGGAACTTACGGCGGTTTACAGTGGATGGGTACGAACTGTGTGCAGACACCCACTGCCAAGTTTACAAGGGTCTCACCGGCACTGTACCGACGACAGACAAAGCGATCGCGGCGACGAAAGGTCAAGTGCTAACTTACCAGAATGAACTGGTGGATGCCCTTTATTCCAGTACCAGCGGTGGCATCAGTGCGCCCTTTAATGATGTCTGGAATGGCCCAGATCGCCCGTATCTCCAAGCCGTGGTAGATTCATCTGGGACAATTTGGAACCCGCAGTTGTCTTTGGCTCAAGAACAAAATTTCCAGCGGTTTATCAGCCTGAAACAAGGATTTCACGAAACTGGCGGCAATTGGTTTCGCTGGAGTAAAGCCAGCAGTATCGCTCAGATTACCCAAGATTTGCAGCTTTATCTCAAGCGGACAAAGACTCCCCATACTCCCTTTAAAGCAATTAAGCAATTGCGGGTAGCAGAGCGATCGCCCTCCGGACGGATTATCCGACTGGCGGTGCAAACCGACACCGGCGTGGTTGAGATCCATAAGGATGATATCCGCAGTGCCTTCCGACCACCCCGCAGCACCCTTTTCTATCTACAGCCTATCTATGGCGCAGACAAAACCGTAAAAGGTTATGCCTTTACTGGGGGCGGATTGGGGCATGGCGTCGGCATGAGCCAAACCGGCGCATTCAATTTAGCGAAAGCGGGTTGGTCAAGTCAGCAGATTCTCAACTTCTACTATCCTGGTGCCCAAATTCAGCCTCTTAATCAGTCCATTACCTTCGGCCCGGATCAAAATACAAAAGCGTTGCCCAACTCCTGAAAACAATCAAGCAGGGACACTGGAAGAGTGTCCCTGCTAAAAAGCTTAGAAGTTGTCAGTTATTTGGCGGCGGGTTTAATCCAGATATCTGTAAATAGTCCATCCTATCGATCAACCCGCCCATACAAGTCAGTTGCTGGTTTGAAAAGACGCCAATAATAGCGCGTCTTTTACTGATATCCGTTGTACGTTGTTTTTTCTTGTCTGCGATCGCTGACAACCAACCACTGACTGGTTTTCTTAATAGAGTTCTTCTTCTTGGTGGGTCATGATGGTGCAATCCGACTTGGGATAAGCCACGCAAGTCAGGACATAGCCAGCTTCAATCTGATCGTCATCCAGGAAAGACTGGTCAGATTGATCGATATCACCCTCAGTCACTTTGCCAGCGCAGGTTGAACAAGCACCAGCGCGACAGGAGTAGGGCAGATCGAGACCTTGATCTTCTGCGGCGTCAAGAATATAGACGTCGCCTTCAACTTCAATCGTGGTGTCCAGCCCTTCGGCTTCGTTAATTAACCTTACTTTATAAGCCATGTAGCGTTCCTCTCAAGTAGTCGAAATGGCAGTAGTAATTCAGAGTAGAGCGACCTTCCTCGCTAGACTAAGCTCAGGTAAAGGTTTGCTTACTAGGTTCACTTCCTCTTTAGATACTACGGGAAAAACCAGAGCCTTCAACACGAGATCAATAGATGGTGTGAATGGTATTCGTAATAAACTTTTAAGATTCAATCCTAATTACTTATACTTATCAATGGAATGGTAGACCAGTGATACGATGTTCAGCTGACAATTCCTCAAGAACATCGAGATACCTTCTTCGGGGTAAATATATTAGCTGTAATTATAGAAAGAATTAATAACAACAATTAATCTTTAAATTCAGACAGATGAACTGAAAAATTTAGAGATTAATCACCGGATGATTTTTTACTGTTAGCAACAACACATTTTTAAAATGCCAACATCAGTGTCTCATCCTGCGTGGTCTGGCAAGCTCCCAATCGGTGTCGGGCTGGTGGGAACTGGATATGCAGCTAAACTCCGGGCGCAAACATTTCAATCCCAAGATAGAACCCAGCTAGTAGCCGTTGCCGGACATACCCCAGACAGCATAAAGGAATTTAGTCAAACCTACTCTTGCCAAGCCGTTTCATCTTGGGAAGATTTAGTGGGGCGCGAGGATATCGATTTGATCGTCATCTGCACGGTGAACCAGCAGCATGGAGCGATCGCGCGTGCCGCACTTGAAGCTGGCAAACACGTTATTGTCGAATATCCGCTGTGCTTGGACGTTGCCGAAGCAGAAGCACTCATTGCCTTAGCACGCGATCGCAATCAACTCCTGCACGTCGAGCATATAGAAATTTTGGGCGGTTTGCATCAAGCACTGCGGCAATCCTTACCCGAAATTGGAGAAGTCTTTTACGCCCGCTACAGCACCATCAATCCCCAGCACCCAGCACCCCAACGCTGGACTTATCACCCAGAATTGTTTGGTTTTCCTCTGTGCGGTGCCCTCTCTCGCATCCATCGCCTAACTGATTTGTTTGGAACTGTTGCTACCGTTAGCTGTCAAGCACGGTATTGGGGCGAGGGGGCGTTCTACCAATCCTGTTTTTGCACAGCCCAGCTAAAGTTTACTAGCGGCGTGGTTGCAGAGGTGATTTATGGAAAAGGGGAAAATCTCTGGCAACCATCCCGAAGTTTTGAGGTTCACGGAGAACAGGGGGGATTAATTTTCGATGGAGATGAGGGCAAGCTAATCAAAGAGAACGAGACAACACCAATTGAAGTGGCAGGGCGTCGGGGTTTATTTGCCAAAGACACCAGCATGGTTTTAGACCACTTGATTGAAGGCACACAGCTGTATGTCACCCCAGAGGCTAGCTTATACGCCCTCAAAGTTGCCGATGCCGCCCGTCGTTCAGCAGAAACTGGGCAGACAATTTTAGTTTAAGCGCTGTTAGGGTAGTCAATTAACTTTGTGTTAACGCACTTTGTAACGCCTGCTCAACTTGAAGAGTATCTCTGCCAGATTTTATGAAAATATTTACATTTCTTGCGTTAAAAAAGCTTTCCTTTTCTACTTGCGACTCGCTACATTTTTAAAACCAGCCACTTCCGCTAAAGTGTACAGGGGTCTGCCTTTGACTTCTTCGTAGATGCGCCCAATATATTCTCCTAGGATACCGATACTTACCAGTTGCACGGCACCGAGAAAGAAAATTGCTACCAGAATCAGGGTAAACCCGGTTAAAGGAGAATTGGGGACAAAAATGCGCCAATACAGAACTAATATTGCCATCACCAGAGCGATCGCTGCCGCGAATAAGCCGACATAAGTAGATAGCCGCAGCGGTACTTTTGAGAAGGAGACTAATCCATTCACTGCCAAGGACAAAGATTTACTGAAAGTGTACTGCACCTCGCCAGCAAAGCGGGGGTGACGCTCGAAGTAGACGGCGGTTTGGGGAAAGCCGACCCAAGAACGCAGTCCCCGGATATAACGATTGCGCTCAGGCATCGAATTAAGGATATCTGCGACTTGTCGATCCATTAGACAGAAATCGCCTGTATCGGTAGGGATGTCTACATTTGCCAGACGCTTGAGAAGACGATAAAACACATAGGCGGTGAAGCGCTTGAACCAGCCTTCTTTGTGGCGTTTGATGCGCTGAGCATAGACGACTTGATAGCCTTGTTGCCATTTTTCCACCATGTCTGGAATTAATTCTGGGGGATCTTGTAAGTCGGCATCAAGGATAACAATTGCTTCACCCCGAACAAAATTAAGACCTGCGGTGACAGCAATCTGATGACCGAAATTGCGGGCAAGGCTCAGATAGCAAACTCGCGGATCTTTTTCATGCAATTCGCGCAGCATTTGCAAAGAGCGATCGCGACTGCCATCGTTGACTAAAATTAGCTCCGTTGGGGCATCTAGCCGCTCCATCACCGCACTCATCCGCCGATAAAGTTCGGGGATGCTTTTCTCTTCGTTATAGATGGGAATGATGAAGGAATATTTGGGGTTCATAATTAGCTGTTAACGATTCGCCAATAACTTTTAGTGAATCGCTGTCATTGGTCAAGTGTCATTACTTATTCGCTCTTCGTCAATCGCAAAGGACTGATGACTAAGTAGGATAACTGAATTTAATCCTGTCATTTTGTCGTTTGGATTGAGGGACAAAACCATACATTGATAAGGTTTGATGAGTAACGCTTAGTCGCCCTACTCATCCGGCAAATAATTAAGTCCCTCTATTTAATGACTAATCGCTAACAGCTACGAATTATCGTTCCAATTTGTTAGGAATGCCTTCGCAACCACCGGGAATTGTGGCTCTGGTTTTTTCGCCACCCCAAGCACAACAATATTGGCGCAGTTCTTCCGAGAGTCCCTCAACGTCGGTGAAGTCGGCATTTTCTACTACAGCGCCCGTATAAGCACCTGTTTTGTAGTTAGCGTAGGGAGGTTGAGTATGAGTGCGAGGGGTCGCAGTTTCCCCCGGACCATAGAACAAGCGGGTGGCTTTGAAATCGGCACCGGCAAGATTCGCTTCATACAAGATGGTGCGAGAGAAATTAGCCTTGACTAAATCGCAATTGCTTAAGTTAGCACCAACAAGATTGGCTTCGCTTAAGTCTGTGCGGCGCAAGTCGGTGCCAGACAAATCTGCCTTCGCTAACATGACTCCTAAGTCGATAACGCGCACGCCGTTGACGCGGTCTTCTGCATAGCCTCCCAGTCCGTCAAAGATAGCTCGACCTAGGCGGCGATCGCGTTCTAGGGGAGTTAGCAATTTAGAACTGGACAAGAACCGCAGAATTTTGGCTTTCCCGCTGGCGTCTACACTGCTCAAGATAGCGGCGGTACGCCCTTCGGCTAGTAACCGCTCTTGAGGCCAATCTTCGAGCAATCCTTCTTCATCTAATACTAGGTCGGAGATGCCCTGAAAATAAGTATCGATCGTCTGCTGCTGAGTAATCAGGTTTTGCTGAATGGTCAGGGAGTTTTGCTGAATGGTCAAGTCTCTGGAAATAATGTACTGTCGCCACGCCACGTATACGGCGATGACGGCAATGAAAATTTGCCCTACAGCTCCTGTCCATTCTGCCAGGGAACCGAGTTCATCCCATTTTTGCTGGTTCAACCACTTGCCGATGTTTTGGTTGATACCAGAAAACTTGAGCAAGCTGATGAGCGATAAGATTGTTCCGACGATGGCGACGATGACAGCTCGCTGTTTTGGCGGTAGCATCTCATCCAGCACGGGTTCCAAACCAAGCCATAGCATCCGCAGCGATACGACTAGCCCGACGATCGCTCCTGATATCCCGATCCAGAAGTTATTAATCGCTAACCCTAGGATGACTAAGGCGATCGCTATCAGGACGATGGGCGTTCCTTGCGGAACAACTGGATTCTTTTTGGACAGCACCAGCGATCGCGGCATGGTAGCCAAATGTTGCTCGTATTGGTTCCGTCCGGACGGTGTCAGCGATTGCATCTGCGACGGGCTGTTCACAGCAGGTCTGTTACCATTGCCACTATCTTGAGCGTTTGACGGTGAATTGGACTGGGAAGGATTAGGCTCTGTCGTCATTGTGTTAATTCGTCAAGCAGGCGCAGTAAACCCATGCTTTATGGTAGCGGCTGTGGCAGTCAACAAGATTTTATCTAATAGAGCAGGCAAGTGTTAAGGGCAAATGGCGCTGAATGCGATCGCTCTGTTTCCTCTTTTTCCTGTAGTTCGAGAAAGGCGCGATCGCTATCATAAAACAAGCAACTCAACAGAAACCAGGAGAATAATCCATGAATACCCAATTAGTTGAATCCCTAGTCCAAGTTATTTTATCTCTGCCACCGGATGAGCGATCTCTACTTGAAGAAAAACTATTTAGCAATATACCCTACCCTTCAACCCTTGAATTAGCGCACCTTGTACAAAGCGGAGGAGCTTTTGATTTTCTCCACAATGAACCTGATATTTACACCCTCGAGGATGGAGAAGCAATCTAGTGAGACTTAAAAAAGGAGATATTGTCCTAGTTAATTTTCCCTTTACAGACTTAAGTACAACAAAATTACGTCCTGCGTTAGTGCTGACGGCAAGTTCTGCAATAGATGAAGTGACTCTTTGCTTCATTTCCTCTCAAAATGCCACCAGCTTAAGTCTTGAAGAATTTGCTCTCAATATTTCAGACGCAGAATTTTCCTGCACGGGATTGCTAGTTTCTTCTAAAGTTAGGGTAACTCGAATTGCTACCCTTGAACGTAGATTAACCTGAGTTCGGGATAAGGAGGGGACAAGCGAGTAAGCTAAAAGTCATCACACAACAGCTTTACAGGCTCGTCCCATGCTTAGTCTAGAAGAACTTTTTTGCTCTGTCGATGATTTCTGCCTTCTTTTTGAACCTTTGTGGCATAAACAACTGATGAGGGATGCACTCAAACATCGCCACCGCCATCGTCAACTGTGCCTGAGCGAAATTATGACCATCGAGATTGCATTTCATCAATCTCATTACCGGAATTTTAAAGCGTTTTACCAAGAGAAGGTACATGGACAGTGGAGTGCAGCCTTTCCCAAGTTGGTGAGTTATCAACGCTTTGTAGAATGGATGCCTTCCACCCTGATTCCTTTAAGTACCTATCTACACAGTTGTTTTGGTCAGTGTACAGGTGTGTCTGTAATGGACTCGACCAAGATTGCGGTCTGTCATAACCGACGAATCAAAAGCCACAAGGTGTTCAAGGATATCGGCAGGCGAGGTAAGACTTGTGTAGATTGGTTCTTCGGCTTTAAACTACATCTGGTTTGTAATGACCAAGGGGAACTGCTGAATATCGCTGTCACTGCTGGCAATATAGATGACCGTAAGCCTGTGCTGACTCTACTCAAAGGGTTGTCTGGTAAGGTGGTGGCTGACCGAGGGTATATATCGCAAAAGTTGTTTGAGCAGCTATTAACCCAGATGGGGATTCAACTGATTACTAAGCCGAAGCGCAATATGAAGAATAAGCTGATGCCACTGATAGATAAGCTGCTTATCCGCAAACGCTCCATAATTGAGACAATTATCGACCAATTGAAAAACATCTCTCACATTGAGCATTCTAGGCATCGCAGTCCGGTCAATTTCTTGGTGAATTTGGTCTGTGGATTAATTGCCTATTGCCATCAGCCTAAGAAGCCCTCTCTCAATATCAATGCGTTTTTCCTCCCTCCGGCTTAACCCGAACTCAGGTTAGATTAATCATCAGACGCTTAGGAGAGTTGGGTATTCTGCAAATGCAACAATTGAACGAAGTGATGATTCGGGCATTTCAAATAATGTAACTTGTGCAATCAGCAGCCAGAAATCCGCTGTTTTCTTTCCTCTGCTCCCTAGGGAGTCGTCTGGGGTTCGATAAAACCCTTACAACCCCAAATCTACCGCCACGCGATGGGCACAAGCAAAACCAGAAAATGCCACCGCATTTAAACCCTGCCCTGGAAACGTACTGTCTCCCACACAATAAAGTCCCGAAATCGCAGTTCGATTGAATGGCATTCCCAATAGTCCTAATAACTTGTTTCTAGGAATTGGGCCATACGTCCCATCTGCACGACCTAAAAAGCGCCGATGCGTGCGGGGCGTCCCGACTTCCAGATAATCTAACCCTGCATCTAAACCGGGGAAAATCTTCTCTAGCCGCTCAATGATTCGTCCTGCTGCCTCTTCCTTTTTCTGTTCATATTCGCTAGAAGAAAGTCCCTGCCAATTTTCAATCCAATCAGGGGTAAAGGCGTGCAGAATATGATGACCTTCTGGTGCTAAATCCGGATCGAGTAACGTAGGAATCGACAAAAAGATCGTGCCTTGCGCCGCTTCCATCTTCTGCCAATCTTCTAGCAAAATGTGGTGACAATCAGTACCAAGCGGCAGCACATCTGCCTTAACGCCTAAGTGCAAACTTAAGAAACCCGGCGATTTCTGATAACGATTTTGCCACTTCTTCTCAGCCGCTGGCATTTCTTCCGCTGGCAGTAACTTCTCGAAAGTATCCCAGCGCGTTGCATTGGAAATAATCCGCTTGGCTCCATAGACTTTTCCATTTGCCAACTCGACGCCTACCGCTCGACCTTCTTGGGTAATAATTTTCGTCACCTTGGCTTTGTACTGAATCTGTCCCCCAGCTTTTTCCAGTCCCTCCACCAGTTTTTGGGCGATTTGCCCTACACCCCCTTTAGGATAGTTAATGCCGCCGTAGTGCCGGTCTGAGAACACCATCCCTGCATTAATCATCGGTGTCCGGTCAGCGGGGACAACTGACCAGCAGTAGCACTCCATGTCGATAAACTTCAGTAGCTGCGGGTCTTTGATGTATCGCCTTGCAATATCACCAGCATTTTGAGGCAAATACTTTACCAAGCCGAGACAGGCTAAGGGATGCTGAAAAAATGCCCGTGTCAGATACCGGGGTTCTTCCAACGACAGCAATTCCATCGCATTCAGGCAGTTGAAAACTTTCCAGCATTCGTCGTAGAAGCGTCGAATCCCTTCCCGTTCGTGGGGGAAGTAGGCAGTGAGTTCTTGCAAAAACTTCTCATAATTGCGATGAACTTTTAGATCCAAACCGGCGGGAAGATGGTAGTGAATCTGGACGGAATCGGGGATGGTTTCCAGACTGACATTCACAGCATCTAGAGCGCGGGTGAGCAGATTGGTGGTGCCCTGAGTCCCAAACCCAAAAATCATCGACGCCCCTACGTCAAACCGATATCCCTGCCGCTCAAAGTATCCGGCACTGCCACCTGGAATTAAGTAGCTTTCCAGTACGAGAACTTCAGCGCCTTTCGCTGCCAGTTGGGTGGCTGTCACCAGCCCTCCAATTCCAGAGCCAATCACGATGGCATCAAACGTTTGTGCAGTTGGAGATTTAACGGTAGTTGAAGGCATGAGGCAGCAGTAAGGGAAAATTTTACTCATTTCAATCCCTATTAGGGATTAACACAAAAATGCCCCGCTGCCAACAACTCAACCAATAACTCAAGCCCTTTGGTGTCTAATTTATCTCACCAGACTCATATGAGCGACTGCATGAGCTAAAGGCTGCTTTTATTGGGCTTGTGTCTTGCCTCTTAAAAAAAATGGGGACTAGCTTGCTACTGCTAACCAGCCCCACCTGCCGATCCTTAATGAGAGGAGAACACTGAAAATAAATATAGCCTTGTTGAAAATATATGTCAATACTATTGCAAGTTATTTTCAATAGAAAAAACCAAGTTAGTTGGAATTGTGGGCTTTTCGTTACCCCACAAATGCTTTTGGCGTGGGGTTTGGTGACAAAGAAACCGAACCCAGAATCAATCTGGGTTTTCAGACATCCCAGGAGGTTCTATGATAGGTCAGGTCTTTGAGCTGGCATCTGACTGCCAAAATCGCAATTATGACTCTCCAACTGCGTGTCTATGTTCCTCCCCATCCACTGATTAAACATTGGCTGGCTGTTGCTCGTGATGCTGCGACGCCATCGGTGCTGTTTAAAAGCGCGATGACGGAACTGGGGCGCTGGCTGACTTATGAGGCAACTAGAGAATGGTTGCCGACGATAGAAACAACCGTACAGACGCCCCTGGCTGAATGTCCTGCTACATTTATCAATCCAGAGGTGCCACTGGTTGTGGTGCCGATTTTACGGGCAGGATTGGGGTTATTAGACGGGGCGCAGACGTTGCTGCCTTTGGCATCGATTTACCATATCGGTTTGGTGCGGGATGAGAAAACCCTGGAAGTTAGCTGTTATCTGAATAAATTGCCGGAACGGCTTGACCCTCAAACGCGGGTTTTAATTTGCGATCCGATGCTGGCGACGGGTGGAACCATGATGAGGGCGATCGCAGAACTGACACAGCGAGGCGTTGACCCAGCTTTAATGCGGATTATTTCGGTTGTAGCAGCGCCACCCGCCCTGCAACAGCTTTCTGTCGCGTATCCGGGCTTGGTTGTCTATACGGCAATGATTGATGAGGGTTTGAACAGCCACGGGTATATTGTACCGGGGCTGGGAGATGCAGGCGATCGCACGTTTGGCACCTGACGCGGTATCCAAAGCGGTATCCAACGCACGATCCAAAAGATGAGCAATCAAAGATGAAATCTGTGTTCAGATTTCTTACTTAGGACGACTGACAACTGAACAGATGACTCCTTAGACTGGTAGGCATCGAGGTCAGCAAAAAGTTAACCTGAAAACAGTTGCAACAAGAAAAAAAACAACGGTAATTTTAAGATGAGTCAGCGCGATAGTTTTGGCAGTGGATTTCTGGCTGGAACGATAGTTGGCGGTCTAGTCGGTGGAATTGTCGGAGCGCTGGTTGCTTCTGGACGCGCGTCCGAAACTGACACAACTGACGCCTCTCTGCTCAATCCTGGCTCGTCAGAAGCGAAGTTGAGCAAGGGGAAAAAGCGTCAGCTAAAGGATTCAGAAAGTATTGAATTTGCACGGCGAGGCTTAGAGGATAAAATTGCTCAGTTAAATGCAGCAATTGATGAAGTCCGGACACAGCTAGGCACTGTAAATGGCAAAAGTACAGAACTAGAGCGGGAGCGATTTTCTTCCTCAGATACAGCACGAATTTCTGAAAGGGGTCGTTCCCTAGGAACATCGCTTAATCAAGATTCCTAAGTTTCAATCCGGTAAATCCGTTAAACTGTCTTCAAGTTTCAAGCGTTCACCAATTTTAACAAGGAACCTTCAACACCGATGAATTCTTCAGCTGAATTACTGATCAATACGATCTCCACCTTTCTGAACATGTATATGTTCATATTGATTGTACGGATTCTTTTAACTTGGTTTCCGACAGTCAATTGGATGAACCAGATAGCTTCTACCTTGAGTCCAATTACAGACCCTTACCTCAACCTTTTTCGCTCGATTATTCCGCCGTTGGGTGGTCTGGATATCTCCCCGATTTTAGCGATTTTTGTGCTGCAAATTCTGGCTGGATTGTTCTCCAGCATTCAATTCACTCCGGGTTTTTAGGGTCAAAGGATTTTAGATTTGGATTTTGGAGTGAATCTATAATCTAAAATCCTTGCAATCAGATGTTAACGGCGGGCTTGTTAACGGCGGACTGTACCGTTAAATCCAGCGGCTTTGAATTGCTTGAGCTGTAAGGGTGTCGGCTGGTTTGCAGCAACCGAGATCCTGAGTTCAAAATCGCTGACTCCAGGCGGTACTTCTTCGATCGAACCGAGGCGCGTTCGGTTTTGCATTACCGAGTCGCCATTCGCGTCGTAAATGCGACCAAAAATATCGGCGTTGTAGACATATTTATCAGAGTCATTTTGAGCTTTGCCGGTAACAATGTAGCAACTCGCAGCTCTGGAAGCGCCGGTACTCATAACCGCCCCATCTGCTAACTCAGATGGGCAGTCATGGTAGGAAAGTTCAGACAGTTTAATCTGTGTCAATGCCAAAGCCGGAGGAGTAAACAGCAAGTTCACAACTCCGATAAGGCAAGAGATGAAAAAAATAGACACAGCTCGAAATCGCATAAACCGTACCATGACTTCAGGTTTTTTGGGAACTTCACCCCTCAGCTTAGCGCGAATCTAGTCAAACAGGAGCTTCGGGATATCTTGACAATTCTGCGATAATAGGGGATCGCCCTTAATGAGCGCTCTAAGTCTGGGCATTCCCACTCAGAATCACCGAGATAGCTCTGCTGTGTGGCGATCCATTCCAAAGTAAGGAATTGATTGTGACCCGATCTGAGATTGAAGCGGCACTGCAAGCAGCATTTAGTCTATGTGAGGAGGCTGTATATCCTCTCAGCGATATGCAGAAGCAAATTCTGCTGCAAGTTCTTGTCAAGGAACTGCTGGGTGCCCAAGGGGAGAACCCGGCGAGTGGTGATGAAAATGCCGATGGTGCGAATCCATTGGAGGAACTTACAGCAGAACAAGTCAAAGCTTTACTGCAATTTGTCAAGGAACAAGAAAGACAAAATCGCTCTTGGAAGATTACCTTACTCAATGACTGGTTAAATAATCAAGATTCGGGAGCGATGCAATTTTTACGCGATCGCTATGGCTTTGGGTGGCTCTATCGCATTCAGCCGGTTCATCTGGCTGAGTATTATGAGCGGGAGGGCAAGCAAGGGTTAAAGCTGAAAGTAGGCGATCGCATTGAGGTTTCTAATGGTCTGTGGGAGTGGGTGCAAGAAAACGGCCCCTGTAGCCGCGAATGGTTTCCCTGCACGGTGGTTGGGGTTTACGAGACCACAGAGAGCGGGGTCTCTCATACTAACTGCATTATCCGGTTTGAGAATGGCAGCGAGTATGAGATTCAAGGCATTTACGAATGGAATCGTTTTAACTGGCAATGGCCCAAAAATTAGAGATTCCGATTCTTGTAAAGATTAACCGCAAACTCATCCAGAATCGTGGTTCCCGATAGCTGCTGCGTTTGCGCCAACTGGTAACGAGATTGCAAAACTCGCTGGATTTCCTGCTGAATTTGCTGTTTTTCTGCCTCCGTTTTGGGAGCCTTATTCACAGGACGAGCGCTCTCTAACCAGAGAATCCGAGGATATTGCGTTGCTTGTCCGCTTGTCAGAACTTTTTCTAAAGCAGGTGCAAGGTCGGCAGGATGCTGGGCTAATAGCTGAACCGGGGCAGTGGGAGGAAGATAATAAGCCAAACGCAGAATGTGACCCCAAGCGCGGGAGTTCATCACGATTAAAGTTGGCGTTGTAGGTTCCTGTTGAATCAAATCTGCTATCTGATGGAACATCGAGCGGTTTCTCGTGCTGAAGTCCCCGATGCTGATGCCCAGATACAACAGCAGCAAACCTGCTACCGCTACTCCGCGCCAGCGTCCCGCCGCCCGTTCCAGCCATAAAGCAATTAATAGCAAGCATCCAGGCAAAACAAAAATCAGTGCCCTTCCACCGCCAAAGCCAATCGTGTATTTGCCAGCGAGAATATCCACTGCAAATGCAATGCACAGGGGCAAAATTCCCAGTGACAAAGCCATGAATAAGGTACGACGCTTTCCTTGCCGCCAGAGGCTAAAGGTACACCCGGCTAGTAACAAAATTATCAGGCACCCTGCCACAATCGCGAGGGTCGCTTCTGCGGGAGTTTTGACGACATCTCCCACCCAGTCTCCCAGTAACAAGTGACTGCTCAAGGTTTGGGTAACATCTGCGAAATGATTTCCCTTGGAAAACTGATTGCCCACTTCACCCAGACGCCCCTGCTTCCGAGTTCCCCAAACAAACCAAGGCATCCACAGCAATACACCCGCCCCCAAACGCAATCCGTGCTGCCACCACCGCCGCCGGTCAAAGATGAGGACAAAGATGCCTAGGGTCATCACCCAGTAGACAAAAAGATACTGCGTCAGCAGTCCAGCAGCGACTGAAACAATCAGAATCGCACTCCAGAGAATCGATGAGCGGTTGCTGGGATGATGGGATGATGGCGTGGCGTCTGGTTCAATTTCCCACTCGGAGGCTCGGACACTCTCTGTTGCTCCTTTTGTGTCAACCAGATGCAGCATTGCCCAGGTGCTGAGAATCGTCCATAAAATCAGCGGGCCATACATCCGGGCATTTAAAGAGTGGAATAAATAGAAAGGATTTGTACCGAGTAAGGCAGCAAAAATCAGTCCGCCGCGATGTCCCATCACAAAACGTCCTAATCCGTAAGCACCGCCAATTGCACCTACACTCAGCAATGCGCCTAGACCTCGTAAGGCAGCTTCGCTATTGCCAAATAGCTGTAGCCAGAAGTACAGGCTGAAATAAGAAAGGGGCGGATGGACATCGCCCAAGATACCTTTATAGACATCTTTGATCGTTCCTACGACATCACCGGCTCGTGGGATCAATAAAGCGCTGTAGTCCCGCAGGTTGACGGGTTGCGCTCCCGGAGCTTGATAGTCAACGCCGTGACCGCTGGCGAGGATCAGGGATAGAACTTCGTCGTACCAAAATTCTCGGCTGCCTAGATAGATAATTCTTAACAAAACAGCGATCGCGATCGCGCCTAGGAGCAACATCTCCAGCGACAACCAGCGCCGCGATGATTTAGGAACTGTGAAGCTTCGGCTCATAATATTGACGAAATTAGAATTTAGGTTAAAGTGCAGTCAAGTTAGGTGAAACTTGACATATATTAGCTTGTCTTTGTTTTTTTATGTCCTTAGATATTGACCCAGTAGAACTCTCTGTGGTAGTACCGCTTTACAACGAGGAGGACAATATTGACTACTTGTTTGAGCGGCTGCTATCGGTACTAGAAACCGTAAATACAACCTACGAGATTGTTTGCGTCAATGATGGCAGTAAGGACAATACCCTAAAGTGTCTAATTGAGCATCATTATCGTAACCCAGCGATTAAAGTCGTCAACTTGTCCCGCAACTTTGGCAAAGAAGTCGCCCTCAGTGCCGGACTTGACTACGCTGCGGGTGCTGCGGTAATCCCAATTGATGCCGACTTGCAAGATCCGCCAGAGTTAATTAAGGAACTGGTAGACAAATGGCGCGAAGGCTATGATGTCGTTTATGCAACTAGGCGATCGCGTGATGAAGGTTGGCTGAAAAACTCTACAGCCAAAGCTTTCTATCAGATCATTGGCAAGATGAGTCGCGTCCCCATCCCCCGCAATACCGGGGACTTTCGGTTGCTCGATCGGCGTGTGGTAGAAGCCATCAAGCTACTGCCAGAACGAACCCGGTTTATGAAAGGACTCTTTGCTTGGGTAGGTTTCAAGCAAACTTCTGTTTTATTCGATCGTCCTCCACGTTATAAGGGAACCACGACGTGGAACTATTGGCGTCTATGGAACTTTGCCCTAGATGGAATTACTTCCTTTAGTTTTCTCCCTTTAAAAGTATGGAGTTACGTGGGCGTTACGATATCTTTTTTGTCATTTATTTACGCTAGCTTCTTATTCTTTCGCACTCTAATTTTTGGGATCGATCTTCCGGGTTATGCTTCCATCATGGTGGCGGTGTTATTTCTGGGAGGTATCCAGTTAATAACACTGGGAATCATTGGCGAGTATCTTGGTCGTGTTTACGAAGAAGTCAAAGGACGTCCGCTTTATTTAGTGCGCGAAGCTTATGGTTTCAAAAGTCAAGAACCAACCGAAAAGCGTCACAAGTCAGAAATCAGCACTCAAGAGTCTTTAGTAATATCCGAAGAACGAGTGAGCAAAGACTAATCAAGAACAACTCCGGACTTACACGCTGAAAGCTTGAAATATAGATCCCCCTAATCTCCATTAAAAAGGGGGAGAACTGGAAAAGTCCCTCAATTTATCGAGGGATTTAGGGAAATCTCTGCGTAAGTCCTATTACTAATGACAAATGATTAATGGCTAAAAATAAAGGAGTTTTTGTTGAACGCTAAAAGTGGCATTTTCCTATTGACTGCCGTCTGCATTGTAGCGACGGGACTCGCAGTATATTTTTTGGGAGGCATCGATCCAGCTCAACTCCAAACATGGCTGAATAAAGCTGGCATCTGGGCACCAATTATTTATATCGTTTTCTATACCTTGGCGACACTGTTAATCTTGCCTTCTACAGCACTAAATCTTACCAGTGGCGCAATTTTTGGTCCTTGGTTGGGGACGCTTTGGACGAGTATTGCCGCCGTGATTGCAGCTGTAGTGGCTTTTGCCTTTACGCGCACGGTGGGGCGTGAATTTGTCGTTCAAAAGTTAGGCGGACGCTTGCAAGCGATTGATGCGGAGATGATTCAGGGTGGCTTATTCTATATGTTTGCCATCCGCCTACAGCCAATTATTCCCTACGGCTTAGTTAATTTTGCCGCTGGTTTGACTTCAATTCGCTTTCGGGATTATCTACTAGGAACCATTCTGGGAACCATCCCTGGAGTGTTGCCATTTGTAATGTTAGGAAGTTACGGCTTACGGGCGCTAAAAACGGGTGATTTCTTGCCCTTAATTGGTGCCTTGCTATTAATTGCGATGTTGGTTGGGGGCGCGACTTGGTATCGTCGTCGCCGTACCGATCCTCGAAAAGCTTTAGAAGAGAGCGAACGGAAGCGCCTTCAAAATCTTTTAGATAAAGCAGACGAGTAGCGATCGCATTCAGATTAACCTTGTCTATTTTCAGGGGAACACCAGGGAGATACGGGTTCAGTTCTTGCCTGCTGGATTAACTTGAGAATTTGCGATTCATCACATCCATAGTTTGCTAACAACTGCTGAGCTTGCTTTTTAGCATCATCAACAGATACGCCGAAAGCGATTATTTCTTCCTCTTGGCGTCCGGTGACGCTATCAATTGCAATAACGCAGCTGTAAAGTGGTGGTCGCTCCTCCTGTATTGGTTGCTGCACCATTGCTACTCGTGCCTCCTGGTAGTTTCTGCTGTTTGATGGGATGGATAAATTTTTCTCAATTCGTGCGGTGCCCTAAAAGTGCCGTAGGGGCACGAGGCACAATATCTGGATTAAATCCCCCCACTTGGTTCGTCCGAATTACCCACAAAGCGGCTCCATTATTTAACAAAATCGTGGCAATTTCATCATGCGCCCGTCGAGGTAACATGGTTCGCCAAGTTGTTGCTGCCTTCAAGACAGTGGTAAGGGTGCCGTCCGCTGTCCTGGTTCCTGCTAAATTCTCAGCGTTTTCTTGCCAATCGGAACGAATAATCCCTAGGGGTGCTAATTGCTTTTCAAGCGATCGCCCTAATTTCACGAGTTGCTGAAATCGTAAGGTTTGGGTGTCGCTGGGATGACGCCGCAACCACTCTTGAATGCGAGGATTCGACGCCACCTGTTTCTCTACCTGCTTAATTGTCACAAAAAGCGCTTGGTTAGCATCTTGTACGCAAGAAGTTGAGGGTGTCACTACTGAACTACCCGTTCCATCTCCAATCCGGTAGCGTGCCATCATGATATCCAACTGGCGCATAAATTCTTTCATGGGTGACAGTTGGATGCCATCAAAATCATAATCTTGCGTCACAGCATCTAGCTTGACGAGCGCATCGGATACAGGTCGATTTCCCACCCAACCCCGCTGTAAATCTCCCATGTAAGTAGACCATTTCATTGTCCCAGCAATAATGCCATCAGGGTTATGGGCGTAAACTTGCCGATACTCGATGTCAAAGCGTAACTCATCCGTGAAGCGATCGCGCACGACTGTCGCAATGCCATAAGCAAAATGTCCCGTAACTACGCCCAGTGGTTCGGGTTCGGGTTTTTTACCCCCAATTCCACCGTATGTATGAAGGACAATTGCTCGATCTCCCTCGCGCCATTTCGATACCGCCTCGTTAAATTGTTGACTTTTTGGATCGAGTAAAACTATCTTGGCGGTTCCTTTTTGACCTTCAGTACCTTTCCAAAGTTCTTTTTTCAGATAGGAATTAGCAGATTTCCGATTTACCCGCACTTCATCCGGTTGCAAACGCATCAGGGCGCGGGGTTCAATTGCCTGGGTGACAAATATTCCCTCGGCATCTTTTGTCCCATAAATGTACCAGCCTGCGGAATTGAGGGGAGACTTTTCAATTCCTCGATTTGTTGACCGAGTAATCCCGTTGCGGTCAGATGGCACTTGAGGAATCCGAATGGTTTCTAAAGGTCCATCAAATTGTTTTGTTTTTTTATTAAAGTGACGTACAACAAAACGATCCGAAGAAGACGTTGCGCTAACGCTATCTGCTTCCTCTCTTTTGATAATTGTCACTAAAGCATAAATCCGACCCGTGACTTGTACGGGTTCTTGAGGAATCCTCAGCGAGGGGCGTTCTTTTTGGTTACTGGTGACAACAACTGGGTTTTTGAGTTCCACGACGACATCATCTTGAGGTCGCGCTCCAGCCAAGGATTCTAAGGGATCGACATTTTGCCAATTGTTTAATCGGTCAGGATGCAAATTCCCCGTTTTTTTACTATCTTCAGTTGCCTGAATAAATTTGACATCTTGCGTTACAGCCTGGACAAATCTTTGCACTTCTGCGTCCCGGCTCCATTCTAAATTTACAATTTTTCCTACTAGATTCTGATGCGCGGAATCAGCATTATAAACTTCAAAGAGCACCGATTTTCTAAGCTGTCTCTGCTCTTTCGGTAGTAATATTAGGCGTCCTGTCCACACGCTGACGGGTTGATAAACACTCGATGAGATAGGATAATTAACCGGATAAGAATTTGGTTGATTTAATTGATTTTTGAGGTAAATTTCATAATTTGATATATTGTTTTTGTTAGCAGAACTTTTTAATGTATAATAAATAAAAAAGCCGGAACCCAAAAGCAAAAAAGTCAGGCTAACGATAACTCTTAAAAAGACTCGTTTAAATCGTTTAGACTTAATCAAAGATTTAATCAAAATTTAATTTAAAAATATATAAATATTGGCAGCTATAAGCTAGATTCATCAGAAAAAAAGAAGGATGAAGTTTAAAATTCCGGCTGACAGTATGAGTAAAAAACTTTTTTTGTCACCTTCAATCTTTTTCATCCTTCATCCTTGATTTTGTTCCTTTAGAAATGAGCCTGTGGCCCTGCCCAAGAATGGGTAATCGTCTGACCAAAAATGAGGGGTTGATCCTCAATTGCGGCTACGGTTTGACCCTTCAAATCAACAGCCCATAGAGGCCACTCTTCCTCGCCCAATTCGCCTGCTCGAAACAGAACTTGGTCGGGATTAGTTTGACTCCAGCCTAACAACACCGCGTTGGTGTAATCATCGCGGTCAGGAGAGAGAGTCGTAGTACGATTCTGCTGACGATCCCAAACAACGGCATAGTCAGAAGCATCGGACGTACTAAATAAACCTTCAAATTGCCGTGCTAAGACGCGATCGCCTTTCGCCGACCACGAAATGGGGATCAAGATGGCGATGATCCCCGGCATATCCGCTTCTTCGTTACTGACAAAGGGATTGTCAGCCAAAGGAGAAGACGCCGAGATCGTTCGTAAATCCCCTGTCCTCAAATTTTCTACAAACATGACGCTGGAAATGCGGCATTGGTACAACTCCGGTTGCACCTGCAACTGAATCCGGCTGTAAGCAGCATACTGACCATCAGGAGACACTAAAGAGGGGCTGCGATAGTAACGTACCCCAGTGCCGCCGTTGGCGGTGACTTCTGCATGAGTAGTCATTACCCAATTCCACGGGACGGGATGAGGGCTATCGAGGGGGTCGATTTGCACTACTGCTTGAGTCATGTCGGGAGCAGCTTCAGATAATTCCTTTCGGGCTTGCGGATATTGCATGGTAGAGGGACCTGCGATTGTAGACGCAGCCGTGCCAGCTAAGGCAAATGAGCTAGGAGCCATCAGCAGCGCAGCCGCAATAAGCGGGAGGTATGGTTGATTAGAGCACCATCCTGAGCGGAAGAGGCGAATGAACATTGATTGGGGGTGGGGTTGCTAAACGGCGTTTCTTGTGTGAGGAGCAACGCCCAAGGAACAGTGCAGCGTCCCTATATCTATATGTATATCCACAAAACCTGTCAAAAAAAACAAAAGATGTAAAAAAATTTATCATATCTCAATGAATCCGGCTTGATGGGTGAAACACCTTATCGCTCTTGCTATGATATTTTTCCACAAGACGGTCGAAAAGCGATTAAAAATTAATCTAAGGCAAGAAATTTTCTTGGCGGCAGGTTGACTGATTTCTACATACTTGCCTAGACAGTGACTGAGGGCTACCTAATAACATCACAACGGCACTCCAGGGTTATATCCCAAAAGTATTCCCAAATGTCTCTTCGCGCAAGTTAATAATGCGATCGCCCATTTTTATTGCCTCGGACAACGAAAAAAGCTTAATCGCATTATCGAGTGTTAATCTGTTGTCTGGATAAAAATAGGAAAACGGGTGACAAAACAAGAAGCACCATTTGCCGATAACACTTCTCCTCGCCAATCTACAGGCATTGGGAGGTTTTTACTGGTTTTACTCTGGCGAGTGCTGTTGCTGGGGGTGGGAGGTGGCTTGGCGTGGCTGTTCGGTCTCGTCCTCGCGGGAGTCTTTCCCGACCTGACGCCAGAGGTGCCCCTAGTTGTGAAAGTGCTGCGCCGCGCCAAACTAGAGACATCCACCGCCTCCTCTACTTTTAAGCCGTCCCCTGCTGTCACCAGCGCCAGTCCGCCAGTAGAACTGAGTGCGGAACAAAGACGGCAACTGGAAGCAGAGCTGCAACAGTTACAGGCGCAATTGCAAGCACTGCGCGATCGCACGACTAAACTGGAAACCCAAGTCGGTCGCCAGAGTTCCAGCGAACCCCTCGCCGCACGTCTACAAGAAATCTCCCAGCAACTTCAAGGCGATCGCGTTCCCAATTCCAATCAAGTCACTAACGCTTCTAGGGTTTCTGTACCATCGGATGCTTTGAAAGTCACCCTACCTAGCGACTTATTATTTAAAAACAGCGATAGTGTTCTGCTACCACAGGCACCCGTAATTTTAGACAATGTCATCGCCGATTTACGGAACTACCCAGGTGCCACAATTCAAATTGCTGCTCACACCGATGACAATGGTGAATCTACAGACAATCAAGCGCTATCGTTTCGACGCGCCCAAGCTGCTGAGCAGTATTTATTCACTGCTTTGGAGAAAAAATATCGCATGATTGTTGTTGGTTACGGCGAAACTTTTCCCTTAGTAGAAAATAATAGCGATACCAACCGACAACGAAACCGCCGCATCGAAATTGCGATTATTAACCCTTAGTTTTTACTTTTTTACTAATGGTTAAGGGAAAAATTGCTTTTCAATCAAGACCAATTACCAATTACCGTTCCCTAAGGAAATGAAAGTCATATTTTTTGGCACCCCACAATTTGCCGTCCCTACTTTAGAACGGTTATTCGCTAATCCAGAATTTGAAGTTTTAGGCGTTGTTACGCAGCCGGATAAACGTCGGGGACGGGGCAACCAAATGATGCCTTCTCCAGTAAAATCAGTCGCCTTGACGCATCAGCTACCTGTTTGGCAACCGCAGCGGATTAAAAAAGACGAGGAAACGCTCGCTCAACTAAAACAGACAAATGCAGATGTTTTTGTCGTGGTGGCATACGGACAAATTTTGTCCCAACAAATTTTAGATATGCCCAAATTGGGTTGCATCAACGTACACGGCTCGATCTTGCCCAAGCATCGGGGTGCTGCTCCCATCCAGTGGTGCCTCTATCATGGCGAGACAGAAACGGGGATCGCAACGATGCTGATGGATGCGGGGATGGATACGGGTGCAGTGCTGCTAAAAGCTTATACGCCGATTGGACTGTTGGATAATGCTCAAGATTTGGCGCAAAAGCTTTCCGAGATTGGGGCAGATTTATTAGTAGAAACCCTCCTGAAGCTGGAACGCCAGGAAATTGAACCAATCCCCCAAGATGAATCGCAGGCGACTTATGCGCCGCTGATTAAAAAACCGGATTATTGTCTTGATTGGTCGAAAAGCGCGATCGCATTACATAACCAAGTCAGGGGCTTTTTCCCGGATTGTGTGGCAACATTTCGGGGGAATCCGCTCAAAATCAGTGCTACTGCCCCTCTAGGAGAGGCTTACTGGCAAATCGCCCCAGAATTAAAGGTGCTATCGGATTGGTCTTCTTTGTCCTCTGGTTCGTCACATCCAGGCGAGGTGGTGAGCATTGTCAAAGGATTTGGCCCAATTGTTCAAACTGGCGATGGACTGTTGTTATTGCGAGAAATACAGATGGCTGGAAAACGCCCTCAGTCTGGTTGGGACTTTGCGAATGGTACTCGCTTAACAGTGGGGGAGAGATTGGATTTTGAGGTTTGAGTTGGAGAAGACTTACTGTTATCGGTCTGAATTTTCAATTTTGTTGGTAATAAAGATCCCCGATCACTTTCCAAGTCGTTCTAAAACTGTCAGGTAAAGCGGCGTGCGCCTTCATTAAATCAACTACAGAAAAAGAGGGGCTGTCATATAACAGCGCCCCTTCTTCGTAAGTCTGGTATCGGTTGGCTTGTGAGCGATGATTACTCGCCCAATTTCCGCTTCCCTACTGATTGTTACGCCAGCTAGCTTCATTCATGTCTTGCCAGACATCATCGAGTAGCGAGTCTGATGGGTTCTCTTCCTTTTCAGACAATTCTGGAAATTCCAGATCGTTCGCACCGAAACCTGATTCTCCGGTGAGATCCAGATCGTTCGCACCGAAACCTGATTCTCCGGTGAGATCCAGTTCGTCCGCACCAAAGGCTGCTTCTCCGGTGAGATCCAGTTCGTCCACGGCGAAGGCTGATTCTGGTGCTATTTCCAAATCATCCGCACCAAAGGCTGCTTCTGGTGCCATTTCCAAATCATCCGTACCAAAGGCTGATTCTGGTGCCATTTCCAAATCATCCGCACCAAAGGCTGATTCTCCAGTGAGATCCAGATCGTCCGCACCAAAGGCTGCTTCTGGTGCCATTTCCAGTTCTTCCAAAGCGGATTCTGGCACTTCTATGAGAATTAACTCTTCCTCATAGATTAACGGTGCTTCGGCTCCAACTAACACTTCCTCATCCAAGGTGGCTGGGATCGGTGCCCTTTGTGGCTCACTGTCTTCAATGGTTGATGACTGCTGCGTCTGCGGATCTTCCGGGCAAAATTCCAAGCTAAATCTGACTTTCCCCTTTTGCCAGCCGTTGGAGCCGAATTTCAGCACTTCGCAAGGAATGCCTTGGTCGCTAAACCAGCCATCCTTTTCTTCTGTCCATCCACCTAAACCATATTCCAACTGCGTTCTGATTGCATCTGCGAATTCACCGACTCTGAATGTGCGGTGCCCAATTAAAATTTGGGAAGACTCATCCACAGAGAGAACTTCACCTTTGGCTAGCGAGTCGAACTGATTATCCACAACCATCTCCCCCGGTTGAATTGATAGTTTAAAGAGTTATTCCTTATTGGTCATTGGTCATCAGTCATTGCTAATGGCGAATAGCGAATTGTTAAAAGCCGTTCGCAAATTGACTAAAAGATCAAAAGAACCAACCGTAGCTGTGGAGTCCTTTTCCTAGTAAATTGACCCCAAGATAGCAAATCCAGACGACAACAAAGCCTGTCGCCGCCAAAATTGCCGGTCGTCTTCCTTGCCAGCCTTTGGTGATGCGGGCATGGAGATAGGCGGCAAATACCAACCAGGTAATCAGTGCCCAAGTTTCTTTGGGGTCCCAACTCCAGTAAGAACCCCAAGCTTCATTTGCCCAGACGGCACCGGCAATAATTCCAATCGTCAGGAGGGGAAATCCCAAACCGATGATGCGGTAGCTGATGTTATCTAAGGTTTCGGCAAGGCTCAGGCGCTGGGGCGAAAGGGTTGGTAATTCAGATACCCCTTCTTGGGAAGGCTGGGAGGTCACTAAATCGAGAACGGCTGTTTTGGTGCTGCCATTGCTTTCAAAAATACGCTCCACAGCAGAAGATGACTCGCTGGTTGCTCCTTGTGGCTGGGGCACGAAATCGCTGGCGCGTTGCAGACGGTAGGGGCGTGCCGGGTCATTTTTACTGCGAAATCCGCCGGTTCCGACAGAACTGCCTCGGAGTTCGACATTCTGACCGCCACTTACCACCAAGAAAGCGATCGCAAGCAGCGATCCCACCATCAGCGCGGCATAACTGAGCATCATGACGCTGACGTGCATCATCAGCCAATTGGATTTTAGTGCCGGCACTAAAGGCTCTGACGACTGCATCGTAGATGGCAATGTCAAGGCGGCAAAAGCGGCGATACCCATTGCAATGGGTGACGTGGCGACGCCTACTAAGCGGCTTTTGCTCATGTTTTCAGCAATCAGATGGATCGTGGTAATCCCCCAAGCTAGGAAGAAGAGGGATTCATAGAGATTGCTCAAAGGGAAGTAGCCTGCGTCCAGCCATCGTGCGCCCAGTAGGGCGGCAATGCAGAGGTTTGCGATCGCCATCCCTGCCGTCGATAAAGCCCACAGATAGGGGATGCCATTGAAAGCTGCTCCTATCCAGTACATCAACATCGTCGCAAACAGGACGGCGAAGGAGATATTATCTAACCCATTCTGGAGTGCAACCAGGTTCATCTTGTATTCTTTCCAGCAATTGTTATCTAAGTCGCTCACACAAGCGCCACTTTGATCCTATCGGTTCTGGTCGCTCTGAGGCTTGGTAGAATCACCCAGGTTTAGCCAACTAATTGTTATTTTTTTTAACGCTGTCATCCTGCTAAGGCAATTGCCAAGGTACGCAAAGGAATTATTGAGCTTTGCGTACCTTAGCGCGAACCTTAGCGTACCTTGGGGTTGAAAACCGAAACTTTAAGGAGAAGGGCTAGGACTGGGAGAGAGACTGGCTTTTGGCGAAGGACTGAGATCTCCAACTTTCTTCATGTTGACGAAGATATCAAAGCGGCTACTGCGATCGCTACTGATGCCACCCGTGACGCCAATGGAGCGTATCGCGTTTGTAAAGATTTTTTGATTTGGATCGACTTGCGAGAGCGACAGATTCCCAGCGTTAATGGTACGGTCAACATCAATGAAAAACAGACCGTTCTTGTCATTGAGCTGCTGAGGAATCGCTTGTTTGAATAACTCGCTGTCCGCCAAAGTCGCTTGGGGTTTGGGGACGAGGGTACTAGCAACGGGTGCCCCTAATGTCAGGAAAGCAACATTACCATCTAACCAGCCGTGAGTGGCGGCTAAGCCACCGAGTTGCGACGTCCAATTGACGATTGGTTGACCGTTGAGCGTCGTTTCTTGTACCTGAAACTTATATTGCTGTGCCATCACCTCATCCAGCTGCTTGAGGGATTTTTCAGCTCTAGGGCGATCGCTTGTTTGCACCAGGAACGCCACCCCAGCACCTAAAATCGAGGGAGTTCCGGGAGGTGTGGGAATTAAAGCCAGAGAAAACTCGCCTTTCATCCAAGGCAGCAAATCTTGCTCTAAATCTTGACCCAATTTAGACCGAATCTCGGCTTTCATCTGTTCTGGGCTAACCCGGATCAGCGGATTCGCTTGGGCACCTTGGACGTAATCTTGCCACAACTGCTGCAAATTGCCACCAGAGGTCACGATCAGAGTATTGCCGGGGAGACGCCGAGGCATACTTTTGGCGTTGTTTTCCACCACATACTTTGTCTCGCTATTCGGCTTCAGCCAAGACACTCCTTTAAACAGAAGTCCCTGCGGTTCCAGTGTCACCGTCGCGCCGACTCCCTGCCTTTGTTGAACCGAGGCGAGATTTTGGGGAGAAAGCGATCGCGCTGAATAGGTGGCTGCCATTGCTGTTGCCACCGGCACATTAAAATACACTTTGGCAAACGGCGCACCCGCTTTAATCTTCCCCAAAGCCTCTGCGTAACCTGGAGTATCCGCTAGGGAGGCACCGCCTTTGTAAGCGTCAATGACACGCTCCGTCCCTTTCGGATCGGTGCTAACAATTAAGGAACGCTCTAGCAGCGTCGTTGAGAAATTCTGGGCAGAACTGCCTTGGGTTTCTCGAATCTTGATGCCTTTGTAAATGCGTTCAACGAACTTGCTAGAGGTCGGGTTTCTATATTTTTCTAGCGCTTGCTTTGCTTGCAGAGGATTTTCAATTGGCAATACCATCACCACCGATTGTTGACCAACCGGGACAGCATTGGGATTCTGGGGTAACTGCTGTGACAAAAAAGCGATCGTGACTTCTTTCCCCACCCAAGGCTTGATATCTTGCTGGTAGTTGTAGCCGTTAGCGGTGAGGAGATTTTTTTCCAGTTCGGCGAGTTGTTTGCCAAATGCGGCTTGGCTAGCGGGAGTGCCATATTGCCGCAGTTGCTGCCATTGCTTTTCATCAGTCGAGACTGACACGGCGAGCAAGGTATCCTGGGGAACCATCTCGGCACCCACCGGGACATCAGCCTGAAATAGATTCCGCTGCATCAGCAGCCAGTAAGTTACTGCGCCGCCAGCAATCAGCAACACGGCAGCTGCCACAGTCAGAAGGGAACGTTGATTTTTCTGAGGCATAAACCAAGTCAAGAGTCGTAGGAGCTTTCGCATTCGGGCGAGCCATCTTGAGCAACAACCGACTGATTCGGATGCCAATGCTGTGCAACGCTGACGCCCGGATCTGAGTCGAGCCAAATATTAACTGCCCGCTCAGGAGAGAACAGCAACCGTGTCCCTCTTTAGCACTCTGTAGAGTGTATCCCGTTGTTGGTAAGGACGCCCTAATGAACGAATCGCTGACTGCAAAGTTTCCACTTCCATGCAGGTGCCACCCACTGCCCCAGCCATTGTTGTAATATGCTCCTCCATTAAGGTGCCGCCGATGTCATTGCAGCCCCATTTCAGAGCTTCTACCGCACCCGCGAGACCGAGTTTCACCCAGCTGGGTTGATGGTTGGGAATCCAATTTCCTAAGAAAATTCGCGCCACAGCAGTCAGCAACAGGGCGTCTTCTAAAATTGGTTGATCTCGCCCCACTCGACGACGCAGGGGTTTGGGGGCTTCTTGACCGACGAAAGGTAATAGGATGAATTCGCTAATCCGGGCAGGATATCCTTGGGTAACAGCCGTTTGTTGGAGCGATCGCAACTTGTCTAAATGCTGCATCTGCTGTTCTGGTGTCTCTATATGACCGGAAAGCATGGTGCTAGTGGTTGGCATTCCCAACTTGTGTGCTGTCCCCACAATTTCCAGCCAAGTTGCGGTATCTAGCTTTTCCGGACAAAGGACGCGCCGCACTTCATCGTTCAAAACTTCCGCCGCAGTTCCCGGCATTGAGCCAACACCGGCATCTCGCAGCGCCGCAATCACCGACTCGTAGCTAAGACCATCTTCCCTGGCAATAAATTGCACTTCCTGGGGAGAGAAGGCGTGTAGGTGCAGTTGGGGAAATTCCTCTTTGATTGTCTTCACCAGTTGCAGGTAATAAGGCAAAGAAGCACCATTAATTTTTGCCCCAAGATGGAGTCCCCCCTGCATACAAATCTCCGTCGCCCCCCGCCGGACTCCATCAGCCGCTTTTTCCAAAATTTGGGGACTCTCTAACCAAAATGCGCCTTCTTCGTCTTCATCCCGGCGAAAGGCGCAGAAACTACAGTGCTGTTCGCAGATATTGGTGAAGTTAATATTGCGATTGATCACGTAGGTGACAGTCTCACCCGCTTGCCTGAGTCGCAGCTTATCAGATGTTTCCCGAATCGCTGACTGGACATCTGGATCGGTTTGCTTTAATAGTACAACTCCCTCTTCTTGTGACAAATCGCCACCTGCCAGGGCACGCTCAAGAATGGCATCAACAGTTTTAGTCGTCACAGCACTTCCCGGTAAAGTAGGTCACTCTTCTCAATTTTGGCAGTAAATGTTTTTTCTGGGAGTTCGCTAGTAGCGCCAGCAGTCAGTTTCACGGGTTCATCGGGTAGCGAAATTTGCTCTAAACTCAAAATTTTGCCTAATTTTTCACCAAGCCTCTAGGTTATTTTCTAGACTGGCAAAATTTAGGGAAATACTGAGCAATTTAATGGTATGAAATAGAAATTATTTATAATCGGACACCCATGAGCGCGGTAGCAAATCGGCTGGAGAAAGAGTTAGCTATTGTCTCAGCGAATTGTTTACAAGCATTGAATCAAAATTTATCTCTCTATGCATCCGGAGGGCAGTTTAGTTAAATTATCGATTTGTTGGGAAGACTATCGATAAAAACCGTCTCTAAATTTACAGATTGCACTTTTTTTTATTAGTTGCGACCATAGTGGCTCAGCCTTTATTTCATCTCTGTATAGTTTAGACATTACTTCACCCAATCTTTACAACTTCAGGTGAAAAATGGTCATTTTTTGAAGATTTAGTAAAGATAGCTTATTCTTTGTCGTAGAATTTCAGTCTAATTGCGTAAAATATAGCGAACCTATTTTCGGGATTGCCCGATTTTACGTAAGTAGCTGATTTTTACAGTACCCAGGTAAAGGGATGGTTAGTAAAAATTGTGGGAGGAATCTCTACCCAAATGGGAGCCGGTTGTGAATATTGTCTTTAATATTAATGCTTGTAAGTTGAGGAAATAAAAAATGAAGAATTATATGTCAAAAACGTGGAGAGATGTTACATCCGATCCTAGCAATTCTGATAGTAAAGCTAAAATCAACCAATATAGATTTCCTTTACTTGTCATTTTAGCGGGCGTTTTATTTTCACTGTTTTTGCAATCGCAACTCCCAAACGATGTCTTTTTTAGTGGAGATGCTGGGCTTAAAGCTTTGTTAGCGAAGCAATTTAGCAGCGGGCAGTTTCGCTTTGACCTAAACTTACCTGTAGAAGACTGGGTTCGGAATCTTTGGCAAAGTGGATTATACCCGTTTCAAGAACCGTTTGTTTATAACAGATTTGGGCAGTACTTCATTACCTTTCCGTTTACTTTTCCCCTTGTTACCGCACCTTTCCAAGCGCTTTTCGGCTATAGAGGATTATACATCGTTCCCTTGATTGCTACTTGGGCTGTATGGGTAAGTTTTTATTTTGCTTGCAGACGGTTGAAATTAAAAGCTTTTAGTACAGCGATCGCGCTTGCCATCCTAATTTTTGCTTCCCCTTTATCTATCTATAGCGCGATGTATTGGGAACATAGCCTCGCTGTAGCGCTTTGCTTTCACGGAATGGCAACTTTATTAATACCGGGAACAGAAGGGTTGTCTAAAAAAGATGCTGTATTAAGTGGGGTATTTATTGGCTTATCTGTTTGGTTTAGAGAAGAAATTCTAGGCATCGTCGCGTTTTTGACTGTCCTGGTTTATGCTGCATCTTTTTTAAAATTAAAAAAAGTTCAGTTTTTAGCGAGAAGAAAGGAACTCTTTGTTGTCAGCACATTTTTAACGATTGCCATCTTCTTTGTGCTGAATACATTGATTTATAAGCATCCTCTAGGAATGCATTCCGTTCAGATAGTAGAGAAATTCTCGCTAGTCGATAGATTATTAGTGGCGGTGGCAAATTTTAATCAAATGAGTTCTGGCTTGTTTGAGTATTTTCCCCTAACCTTATTTGCAATTTTATATTTAGGAGTGAGTTTATTTAGCCGACAAAAGCTAAAACTAAGCTTGGGAATGACGGTTATCTATGCAATCTGTTTCTTATTTACTGTAGCGGTTGCGGTAATGGTTCCGGCTGGTGCTGGAGGCAAACAATGGGGGTCTCGATTTTTGCTGGTTTTGGTACCGCTAATTTGCTTAGTCGCAATCAAAGAGTTTGAATTTGTCCGGAGATTGGCGAACAGAAGTATCAAAAAAATAGGTACGGTTATTTTCTTGGTGCTTTTTATAATTGGGGTTTATAAAAACACCTACTCCGGTACGGCTTATCTCAGTAAAAATTATCAAGGGATTTCTCCAGCTATTCAGTTTTTGCGATCGCAACCAGAAACAGTAGTCGCGATGTCCAACCAATATGTTGCTCAAGTTCTCCAAGCACCCCTACTTGAAAAAGTATTTTTCCTGACGAAAGAACCTCAGGATTTACAAACTTTGGGCGAGGTGTTACTTGAGCAGAAAAAAGAGAAGTTTATTTATGTCTGCTATTACACTCGTTCCTGCCAAATCTCTGAGAAAAAGCCTGAAGAGGTAAAGCTGCCTTTAAAAAACCAGCAGTTTACGATGGAATTCTTACCTTTAGGAAAATATGGGAATTATCCTATATTCCAGGCATCGATTGGGCAGCGATCGCCCGCAGCGCCAGCCTCATCCTCTTCTGCGGTTCCTGCCTTCAGCAATCGAAGATAAATTGTTAAGCTGTTTGCCCGTAGCGCCAGCCTCATCCTCTTCTGCGGTTCCTGCTTCATCCCTTTAGAGGGAGGAAGCTAGAAACTATCGAGTGCGTTAGAGGTTGGAATTCTCGCGAGCGCACGCAATTTTGAGGAAAGTAGGCGATCGCTTTCCCAAGCCTGAGGCTGGCTGAATACCTTTATCGTATCGATCAGCACTTTGCCTCAGGCTGAACGTGAGGGGTTATCAGGAAACCCAGCACCACTTGCACAGCACAAGCTAAAGCTACCAAACTAACGACTGTAATCGGTGACAAAGCCGCACCCGCGATCGCAATCACCAGAATAAAAGCCGCAGAACCCAAACGATAGGCGGCTAAAATCTTACGATGTCGCTTTGTCCCTAAAGTACAGGTAATCAGGTGAATCACCGCCAAGGCTATCAAACACATCGTCACAGCGCCGCAGATCAGCCATCGTTCGTTACTGGGTAACGCTCCTGCCGTTTTGCTGGACACGACAATATGTTCCACACCTACACCAGCAGCAGCAATGCCAATGGCGAGGGGTAAATGGGAATAGAGCCAGATTAAACCAAAGTTCAGGTTGCCAGTTCCCATCCTCCGCAGAGGTGAGCCATCCACGCTGTCAAAGTAGATCCACCACAGGCTAAAAGCAACTATCATCCCCAGCACAGCCACAGTGGCAGATGCAAGACCCCATTGCAGCTGAGAAACGCCTTTGACTACGCCAATTACCGCCTCACCCAACACGATAATCGTAAATAAGCCTAAACGTTCTGGGATGTGTGAAAAGCTCGGCGGCACCTTGGCAGCCAACTGTCTGGCGGTGAGAGGTGTGCCAAAGTCAATCAAAAATCCCAATCCCCAAAGCCAAAAACGCCAAGGAATTGGGACAAAAATTGAGATTAGCCAGATGGCGGCGGCGATGCTAAAGCCTATCACGTACCAAGTTGTCAACTTCCGCGCTGCCACCACAAAGTATCCAGCACTTAGATACTGGAAAATTAAAATACATCGAACAGTTACGTAGGAAAGGGCAAAGCCGTCGGAAGTTTTTCCTAAGCCGTAATGCACGTTTACTGCCAGCACTGCGATCGCAATCATTTGCAGTAATGTCAGTAGTCGGTGTCCTAAGTCGTCAGTATCGAACCGACTTGCGTAAAAAGTCGCCCCAACCCAAGACCACCAAATCGGCACAAACAGCAGCATATAACCCAAAAAACCCGGTAGCGAAACGTGTTCGTTAAGAGTATGCGCGACTTCCGCGATCGCTGCCACAAATACCAAGTCATAAAAGAGTTCTAACCAAGTCGCGCGGCGTTCTTTTTCGTTCTCTTCAGGCGTCCGCAGGCGGGGAGGTTGCCACAAAGTTTTAATCATCTTGCACTCTCTAATTTCCGAGAGGATTATGCAGATAATATCCCATAGAAAATCGAATCTTTCTGTAGCGATCGCCCGCAATGCCAACTTCCTTATGTTCTGCGGTTCCTTCTTCATCCTTCTAAACAGAGGAAAATAGAAACTATCTGGTGTGTTAGATGTTGGAATCTTAGCGATCGCAAGCAGTGGGTAAAATGAGCGATCGCCTTACTGTATACCAGTTATCCAACACCGCGATCGCTCCAATGCCACAGTATTCTTTCCTACGCTTTAAAAGTCAATACAGGTTTCATCTTTGCCACTACGCTAACCATTTTTTCCTCAACTTGGGCATCAATTACAGGCACAATTGGCTTATACGCTGCGGGTGCTTCTTCGATTCTGCGTTCTTCGCGCAAAGTGATGCAGTCTACTCCCGTTAAGCCCAAAGTTGCTTCAGTTTGGTCTGCACCTTGGCGGGTGAGATCGAAACGCGACCTCATTCTTCCTGCACCATGAGAAGCAGAACTTAAAAATTTCGGGTTCCCTTTGCCAATCAGCAAGTAAGATGCAGCACCCATCGAACCGGGAATAATCACAGGTTGTCCGGGATGGGCGGGACAAGCACCTTTGCGAGTCACCCATCCAGCACCTTCTTTGAGGGTAATATTATGTGGCAAGTCGTAGACGAGGGGAGCCTCGACATTACCGTAAACTTCCCGCAGGCGCAGGCGCAACAGTTCCGCCAACAGCAACCGATTAATAAAGGCGTAATTAGCAGCAGTCGCCTCAGCTTGCAGGTAACGGGTGACAAGTTCCGGATTTGCTGCAACTGAGAGGGGAAAAAGACCAAATTCAGGGTATTTTGCACCTTTAGCCCATGCAGATTTAGCGCGATCGCGCCACATTCCCCCAATATACTTCCCCACGTTGCGCGAACCTGAGTGAATCATAAACGCCAGTTGTCCTTCTCGGACCCCCCAGGCGTAAGCTGTCGCTTTGTCTTCTACCCGTTCCACCACCTGAATTTCGACAAAATGGTTCCCGCCGCCGATGGTAGCTAGTCCACCATCCCGCACTAACCCGTCTTCTGGAATTAGTTCCTCTGGTGCAAACTTGACATCGCCGTTCATGGAACCGCCTAAGTAGACGCGATCGCATTCCGCCGCCAATTGGTCTAAGTCAGACTTGACAATACTACCCATAGGGGAATCTAGCATTGCATCCAACCAGCCGGGAATCCCGTACTGGAACAAGGCACGAGCAGTTTTGGCTGTCATGGTGACATCGCGAGTTCCGAAGAAATAATCGCCTTTCATCAATTCCACGAAGCGATCGCGCTTTGCCAAAAATTCCTCAAGCGACAAGTCTACAACGTGCGATCGCATCCCGCAGTTGATATCCGAACCGACAGCAGCAGGGATTAGCATCCCTTTAGTTTCCAAAATTGAGCCAATAGCAACCCCAGCATCACCAGGATGAAAGTCAGGCGTAGCACAGCACTTGCAAACATGACCCCCGCTAGGATGACGCACATTGGCTAGATTTGCTAGTTGCTTAAGCGCCTTAGCTTCTACGGGAAAATCTTCGGGAAGCAGAACTTCTGCTGCTGGTGCGTCGAGAGAATTATTTAGGCGAACAGAGTAAGTTCTATTTTCGTAACTTACGTCAAGTCCCTCACGGGTCAAAGCCCGGAGGAGTCTATTCAGATTTTTTGGCTGCATGAATAAGTTCCTTTACGGGTCACAGTGTGACCCCAATTTTGTGAAGAGTTTAGGAGACTTCGGTTCAGCAGCCGCAGTCTGGATGCAAAGAAGTTGAAGGCAACATCCTTACCGTAATCCCAAACTTCCATAAAAATCGTAATTTGTCAAGATGCAGATAACTCTTTTTCGCGAACAGACATTTTTTCGTCAATAATAACCGTGTTAAAAAGTCGCGCGATCGCCACCGGATACTACTACTCTTAAGGGAGTAAAACCCGCTCCAGTTCTAGGTCTCAGGTCTTTTGGTGGGCGTTTAAAATAGAAGTAAGGGACAAAATAAACATTCTTCTAAATGAAACTACAATCATCGGTTTTAGTCCATCTAGGATTCGGAAAATACGTGCGCTCCGACCAGGTGACAGCAATTATCCCCATTGAGGAAGAGCGCGGACCGGGGCGGCGAACCTTCGTTCATCTACAGGGAGAAGCTGACCCCATCGTTGCCTCGCGGGCTGAAGACACCATCGTTCGTGACTTGGTACAAGAACCGCGTGAAGTCACCCAAGCGCGTCAACAGCAAGAAATTCTCCAAGATTTATTGGTGGATTTGAGCAACGTTAACTCAACGGTGCGTCGGATTAGCCGTGATGAAGGCGGTCTGGATCTGGAACTGTTGGAACGACGCATCCGCCAAGTTTTAGAAAATTAAGGTCATCGGGAAGGGGCGATCGCGATCGCCCCTGACTTCAGCTCCAAATTGATCAATACGCAGAATCTGACAGTATGCACGCGATCGCAGACAACATTTCCTCACCCGAAGCGCCATCCACTCGTTTGTGGATGCCGGAGCGAGTTTTATTCACACCCGCTGCCTTAGAAGAGCCTTACGGTCAGCAAATACTTTCTCGCGTCCAGTCGCTCAATTTACCTATCGAAGAGTTGCCGCGAAACCGCCTCACTGGTTTGCGTGGCGAGAGCGATCGCGATACCTACAACATTGCTAAGCGTACCCTCGCTGTCGTCACCGCACCGCCTAGTTCCTTCAAACTTAGCCCCATCCCTCCATCGGCTGACTGGCAATTTCACATCGCGGAAGGCTGTCCAGCACACTGTCAATACTGTTATTTAGCTGGTAGTTTATCAGGGCCACCAGTAATTCGCGTCTTTGCGAACTTGCCGCAAATATTGGAGAATCTAGCAGCTTACGAAGGAAGCGACGCCACAAGTTTTGAGGTTAGCTGCTACACCGATCCCTTGGGCATTGAACATTTAACTGGCAGCCTTGCAGAATGTATCCGCTACTTTGGCACGCGGACGAACGGACATCTGCGTTGGGTTTCCAAGTTCGATGCGGTGGATGAATTACTCGACTTACCACACAATGGTCACACCCGTTGTCGAATCAGTGTGAATGCCGATCCGGTGTCTCGGCGGTTTGAAGGCGGTACAGCCTCAGTCGCTTCCCGGCTGCAAGCTTTGCGGCGGTTGGCTTTACCTCAATCTTCTGGTGGTGGCGGGTATCCAGTGGGTTTAGTGATTGCACCGATTATGCCGATAGAGGATTGGGAGACACACTACACTCGTTTGCTTGACTCGATTAGCGAAGCACTCGATTTCGATTGTGACCTGACTTTCGAGTTGATTTCCCACCGCTTCACCCCTGGCTCAAAAGAGGTTTTGCAAACTTGGTATCCCCAATCAAAGCTGGACATGGACGAAGAAACACGCACTGTTAAGCGTAACAAGTTTGGCGGTACCAAGTATGTTTATGACACTGACACGATGAAGACGCTACGGCGCTTTTTTGAAGGTGAGATTACTAAGCGCTTTCCTCAAGGTCGTATTCTCTACTGGACTTAAGACTTGTCGCTAAATCTAATCTGATGAGCTGACTAAAATTACAGGTCAGCTTTTTTTATATTTTGAGCAAGTTTGCCAAGGGGGAGAATGCGATCGCTCTGGAGAGCTGATCCAGCTGATTCCTTCTTTTCGGCGTCTACACACTTCGCGTTCCCAATACTACGCGATCGCGCTGAATAACTTGAGCTGGAACAAAGGACAAGAAGCGATCGCGTAAGCAGTTTTGCAAGGAGAGCGATCGCTGTGTTGCTTTTTACTTCACCAACGAGTATGCGTGGGCGATATCTCTTGCATATTCAAGCCCTAGTGCATCAAAGTCAGTCTGTAAACTGAGATGAAGTTTTTTCTTGCTGTCGCAATAGTCTTGCGTGTTAGATGAAGTAAACACGCACTTCTCTCGAAATCCTTTGTCGCGTAGCTCCTTACAAAAAGCGAGGTAGTGTTCAATAATTTCGCAGTCCTTATATTCCTGCTTACCCTTCTGAGCCGGTGGTTCTCCCCTCCTCACCCGGTTTCTGGCACGGATTATGTAATTACCATCATCAGCGATAAGAACAGCTGAATCAAGTAAAGATTGAGCTACTCGACGCAAGTGCATCGGTAGTTTAAGTCCTCCTAATGTTAATGGCTTAACCAGATTAACAGGATGGAAGTATGTTGCAGCTATCCGTAGGTTACTATGCTGGCTATCAATCTTCTTGATATGAACTGTTAGTTCATCTTCAACCTTCTGACAATTATCTTTCCACTCATTATCGATAAGTTCTGTAGCAACGACCCAGAGTTGTTTCGGATTCACTGATGCTCTTGATGTCATGTTGCTTGCCGCAGAAATGATGTGAGTAGATTCCCTTTGGGGTGCCCGAATAACATCCAACACCGTGCAGGTATCTATGAGTACAACTGGCGCAGGAGAGACAGCTATGTACTGTGCGGCATCTAAAATCGTTACAGGAGTCTTCATTTACTGCGGTCATAGTAGTTTAATAGTGACCTAGCAGACTCATACTGAGCTGCCAACTTAAAGGCAATGTCTTCCGACCAGCCCCCTTCTTCCCTTAGCCAACGCACTAGATTAGAAGAATCGAGAGCCGCATTATTTTTGTGGGCGGCGACTAGGAAGGCATACCAGCGTTCCTCGTCCATAGGGTGAGAAGCTGCTGTAGACTTATTCGCAGCCTCAGAAAACTTAAGTAAAAAGAAAGCTCCTTCTGGACTTGCCGACTCCTCAAGGTCAAACTCTGGATCGGTCCAGTCAATTATCACTTCTTCCATACCCTTTAGCGCAGGGACAACAAAGCGGTTGAAAAACTCCTCCAAAATATGGTTGTACTCATCGTAGGAGAGTTCGGAAACTTTCTGCGGAACTATGTTAGATACCGATAACTTGCCGTACTGAGGATCTCCAAACCACAGGCTACTTGCTCGACGCGCCTCAGTTTCTGAGCAACTAAAGCAGTACATCGTTAAGTCGTATACCTGACGAGAATTTAATTCGGCTTCTGCTTGTGTGTCCTTATACCAACCGTTATCGAGAATTTTTTCTATCTTTTGAATAACCTCTTGCAAGGTTTCCGGTTGTCCAGTAAGCTTCAAGTCACGAAATACCTTCACTAACTTCTCCTTGGTTCTAACTAGGCACATTACTGGCTATCTATGTAGCTGTTTAAAGTTATACTATGATAGTACAATTACTCATTCTTGGCTTTAAAAAAGTTTTGAAACTAGGCAACTAAAATTAGGCAATAAAGGTGAACTGATTTCATCATTACTAAACAATGTTACAGTCAATAGTAAAATCAAGTTGCTACGGCGATAAACCTCAATTTTCTGCAAGCGCCAATCAACAATCCAGTATTCTTGTACTCCTCGGACTGAGTATAATTTAAGCTTAGCTTCTCTATCTCGGCGTTCATTTTGCACTCCAGAAGATAATACCTCTACAACTAACTCTGGTGCGCCTGTTAGGTGTCCTGAATCATCTACCAGAGCAGCTAATTTTTCTTTACTAATCCAAATCACATCCGGCTCTACATTATCAGCTTCCGTGAAAATAATGCCTGGATTAATAAACGCCTCCCCCAGCCCAGTGTCTTCTGACCAATCTTGTAACTTTCGGTACATATTGCCACAAGTGCGTTGATGGCTCAAGTGGGGGGATCTAGACATAAACAACTCTCCATCAATAATTTCGTAGCGCGTACCGTTCTCTGGTAATAGTTCCAAATCTGCGGTAGTCCAGCGTACCTCTTGATTTACTGTTTGACTCATAAAAGCAATCCTTGTGAGTAGCCATATATTCTAGATTAGCTGCACTTCCCACACCCTTGACACTTTTGTAGTATTCATGTAGTATAAATATTGCCGCACAAGTGGCAAACGTCTTTTCATGGCTCTAATAAGGTAGAGCATTGTCCTATGATTCCCCGAACGCGCATCCGTAATATTGGTATTTCCGCTCACATCGACTCTGGTAAAACCACCCTCAGCGAGCGGATTCTGTACTACACGGGCAAAATTTACAAGATTGGCGAAGTTCGGGGAGGTAGCGATCGCGCGACATTGGACTACATGGAGTTAGAGCAACAAAAAGGCATTACCATCACTTCAGCAGCGACAACTTGCGTATGGAATGATACGCAGATCAACCTGATCGATACTCCTGGACACGTGGACTTCACGATTGAAGTTGAACGTGCATTGCGGGTTCTTGATGGTGCGATTATGGTGCTGTGCGCGGTTGCTGGTGTGCAATCGCAATCTATCACTGTAGATAGGCAGATGAAGCGCTACCGAGTGCCGCGTATTGCCTTCATTAATAAGATGGATCGGACAGGTGCAAATCCATTCCGAGTCGTGCGATCGCTGCGAGAAAAACTCGGTTTGAACCCGGTACTGCTTCAGTATCCTATCGGCAGCGAGGATAAGTTTGAAGGCGTCATTGATTTGATTGAAATGACGGCAAACTATTTTGCTGGAGAAAAAGGCGAAATTCGCGTCATTCAGTCGATTCCCGAACACTTACAGGATGAGGCAAAAGAAGCACGAGAAAAGATGCTCGATCAACTCTCTATCTTCTCCGAATCAATGATGAGGATGCTACTTGAGAGCGAAGAAATTCCCAAAGAAATGATTCGGGAAACCCTTCGTCGGGCAACTTTAAGCTTGCAATTAACGCCAGTTTTGATAGGTTCCGCCTTCAAAAATAAGGGGGTTCAGAACTTATTAGATGCTGTTGCTCTTTACTTGCCGTCACCAGTGGATAGAGAAGTGGTGAAAGCGATCGCGATTTCGACCAATGAGCCGATTCATGTCTATCCAGACACGGAAGCCGCACTGGTTGCCTTGGCTTTCAAAATTGCCAAAGATGAGTACGGGCAACTGACTTATACCCGCATCTATTCCGGGACGCTGCGTGAGGGACAACGCATCTACAACACTCGCACCAACCAACGGGTGCTAGTCAGCCAAATTGTACGCATGCACGCGAACAAACGCGAGGAGGTCGAAAGTGCCGCCGCAGGGGAGATTGTAGCTCTGTTGGGTGTAGACTGCGCTTCTGGCGATACGTTCTGCTCGGACGGAACTAACCTCTCTTTGGAGGGGATATTTGTGCCAGAACCCGTAATGACGCTAGCGATCGCGCCTAAGAAACGGGAAGATGCCGATCAAATGTCAAAAGCGCTCAATCGCTTTACACGAGAAGATCCCACCTTCCGCGTCAGCATCGATCCGGAGTCCAAGGAGACCCTAATTTCGGGGATGGGCGAACTGCATCTAGAAATCTACATCGAACGCATGAAGCGGGAATACAACGCCGAAGTTAACGTCGGTGCGCCCGCCGTAGCATACCGCGAAACCGTTACCCAGTCGGCAACCTTCGACTACAGGCTCAAGAAGCAAGGCGGCGGTCCCGGTCAATATGCTCATGTTATCGGTCGGATTGAACCCTGTGAAGACCCGTTTGCGTTCGAGAATCGGGTGGTTGGTGGTGCAATTCCTAAAGAATTCATCCCCGCTTGCGAGAAAGGTTTCCGCGAAGCGATCGCTAGCGGACATCTCATCGGTTATCCGATTGTTGGTGTCAAAGCGATACTAGAAGCGGGTTCCTACCACGCGATTGACTCTTCGGAAATGGCATTCCGAACTGCGGCTAGTCTTGCACTCAAGCAAGCTTTTGCCAAAGCAGCGCCAGTGATCCTCGAACCGATTATGCTCGTGGAAGTGGAGACACCTAACGAGTTTGTCGGGCGAGTGCAGGGCGATCTCTCGTCTCGTCGCGGCGTCCTGCTGGGTTCTGAGACGATGGAAAACTACGCCGTCATCCGTGCCGAAGTGCCGTTCGTGGAAATGTTCGGTTATTCTGCACAGTTGCGATCGCTTTCTTCCGGTCAAGCTAACTTCTCAATGGAGTTTACCTCCAACAAGCCGGTACCCGCCAACCTGCAACAGCAACTGATGGAAAACGCTGCCCATCTGCGCGGCTAAAACCTTCATCTGAAAATAGAACTAAGGAGTGTTCGCGTAGCGGCACTCTCTTCGCGGACTGAGGACTGAAAATCTAGTTCTCAGTCTTTTCTTTGCACTAATAAAATGGAGTAACACACTCAAGGAGTACCTGATGAGCCAGACCACTACCGATCGAGTACGTTGGACAGTTGCCGATCTGGAGTTGTTGCCAGATAACGGGAATCGCTATGAGATTGTGGATGGAGAATTATTTGTGACACGCGCACCACACTGGGGTCATCAAAGGGTATGTAGCAATATTTGTACAGAGTTGAATTTTTGGTCGCGACAGACTGGTTTAGGAGAATCTGCAAGTGGTGCTGGCATCATTTTTACGGATGCTGATAACGTGATTCCTGACGTAGTTTGGGCAAGCAAGGAACGATTAGCTGCTGTGTTAGATGATGCAGGGCATTTAACCGCAGCACCAGAGTTGGTGGTTGAGGTGCTATCTCCAGGCGAGGAGAATGAACGCAGAGATAGACAGGTGAAACTAAAACTCTACGCATCGCAGGGAGCCAGAGAATACTGGATAGTTGATTGGCGTTTGCAGCAAATTCAGATTTATCGACGGGAGGGGGCAACACTGGTGCTAACAGCAACATTGTTTGCCAGCAATGAACTGACTTCGCCCTTGCTTCCCGGGTTTACTTGTCCTGTGGCGCGGTTGTTTAGTTAGAAGTTAGCGGAAATTAGCGATCGCAATTTGCCTTGAATTGCGAACCCAAGATGAATCGAATAGCACAACGAAAAATTGCTAGATGTTATTGTTGCAGAGACAGCCATCGTTAGTGATTGTCGTACTTAAAAATCTTTCTAAAACCCACCGCAATTGCCAATTTCAAAAGATGCTTCACTGCTACGGTTACTGCTGCCAGCATAAGGCCAATCGTAATGATTAGTATTTGCCTTTTTGCTTTTATCTTTAATATCAGGCAAACTTAGTTTAAATAACTTCATAGAAATGCTTATTTTTTAAAACACTATTGACAAATTAATTGATATATGTAGAAAATGCCTGCGGGCGTCTGTCGCCAGTGCTTGACGGGAAGCGAATCAGGATTAGGGGAAATCTCAAAGTGAACATTCTGCTAGTGGAAGATGATGAGCGTTTGGCACAAGCTCTCACCAAAACCCTCAGCGATCGCAATTATATAATTGACCGGGCAGCCGATGGGCAAGCAGGCTGGCAATTCGCACGGGCTGGTACTTATGACTTAATTTTGCTAGATGTGATGCTCCCCACACTGGATGGCATCAGTCTTTGTCAGCGGCTACGTTCTTTAGGGCGGTTGATGCCGATTCTTTTATACGCTGCCCATGAAATTGATGGCGATAAAGTCATTGCGCTGGATGCTGGTGCGGATGATTATGTCCTCAAACCCTTTGATTTAGAAGAAGTAGCGGCTCGTGTCCGCACTCTCCTGTGTCATTGCTGTTTATTAAAGCCGCCAATTCTGAAGAATGGCAGCCTAGGTCTTGACCCGCCTACCTTAGAGGGACGCTATGAAGGGAAAAACTTGCATCTTACCCCCAAACAGTATGCGCTACTAGAACTGTTTGTGCGCTGTCCGAATCAAGTCTTTAGCCGCAGCGAGCTTCTGGAACACCTGTGGTCGTTTGAGCAACCACCCGCTGAAGAAACCGTCCGATCTCACATTAAAGGGTTGCGGCAAAAACTGAGAGCCGCGGGCGCTCCCACCGATCTGATTGAGACGGTTTATGGGCTAGGATATCGCCTCAAGCCAGCTCAATCTCATCCTCCAACACAAGCGGTATCCTCCGCCCTACACCAGCCGCCGACGCTTGCTCAAACGCAGGCAGCAGTGATGAAAGTTTGGGAGCGCTTGCAAGGAGAGATTATCTCTCGGATAGATGTTGTTGAGGAGGCAACGACTGCCTTATTGAGAGACGAATTGGGGTTGGAACAGCGCCACCGAGCAGTTTGGGCAGCTCACAAGCTAGCGGGTTCTTTAGGGATGTTTGGCTTTCCGTGGGGTTCTCAACTAGCTCGTCAGATTGAACATAGCTTTCAACCAGAGACGCCATTGGATCGGGACATAGCGCAACACTTGTGCGAATTAGTTGCGGATCTCCGATGCGAACTGCGGCAGCCTCCAGCAATCGGGCGCAAAATTCGCTCGGTGTCGGTGGATGTAGAAATGCAAGATAGATTGTCTCAGATTAAATCTGGTTGATTGAGCCTAACGGAGTTCTTGGCTCATTCCAATCCGGCTTGCTAATCCAGATTAAAATCTCCGATAGGTCAAAATAATTTTCAGATGCGTTGCGTCCGTTGTTTCCTGAAATTCTTGCTGGCTTTTTTACCGCTCACCTTACCTGTTAAAGCTCAACAAATGGAAGTAACTGATAGCGATCGCCTGATTATCCGTTCTGTGATTTCTAACCAACTGGAAGCATTTCAGAAAGACGATGCTGAAGGAGCTTTCTCCTTTGCTAGCTCTGAAATTCAAGCTCAATTCGGGACGCCAGACAACTTTTTAAGGATGGTGAAGGCTGCTTATCAACCAGTTCATCGTCCTCGTTCCGTGATGTTTGAGAACATGACCACAATTGAAGGATTCCCAGCTCAGCAAGTGCTTCTACTCGATCGAGATGGGAATTTGATCAGGGCACTTTATCTGATGAAAAAGCAATCTCAGGGTAAATGGAAAATTACTGGGTGTTATTTAGTGCCAGTAAAAGGAGAAACGGTTTGAATAGAAAATTGGTAAGAAGAGTTTTGAGTTTTGATGTGAGAAGATAGTGTTTAAGATGAAATCAAAAAAAGATAAATTTATACTTATAAATCTATGAGTTCGTCTATTTCCTCCCAAACACCTCGCCCCCCACTGCTACCGACACAAGCTTTGGCGGTAAAATCATTTCACTGGATCAACATTATTAGCTTGCTTTTAATGATTACCAGCGGACTACAGATTTACAATGCTAATCCGGTTTTTGGCGGACGCGGTGGTTGGCATTTTCCACCCTTGTTTTTGCTAGGCGGCTGGCTTGCTGGAGGTAGACACTGGCATTTTGCTGCCATGTGGCTATTTGCTCTAAATTTAGTTTGGTACGGGATTTATATTTTGATAACTCGGCGCTGGAAGCATCGATTTGTAGGTGAGAAGGATGTGAAGGCACTGCAATTGAGCCACAACCCCAAGCGCATTGCTTATGCTTGGCATCGAATTGCTTACACCGCGATTATTCCGATTTTACTGCTCGCTTTGCTAAGCGGACTGGGAATGTATAAACCAGCTCAATTTCACTGGATTGTTGATTTATTTGGCGATTGGCAAGCATTGCGAATTGTTCACTTTATGAGTGTGCCAACTGTCATACTCTTTGCAATGGTTCACTCTTGGCTAGCTCTTAAAGTAGGAGGTTCTCGTTTAATTGATTCTATGTTCTGGTAGCGGTATTTTATAATGAGCTGTAGGTTGGATTACAACAATCCTAAAGCTCATTATCAATCTAGTTTCCTTCTTTAAAATGAGTTCACTGGGTTTCTTACAGGAACTCTTAAAGGAAGAGGTTGCTATTTAAGTTATTGAATATTTTAGTAGAGATATTTTATGAACTTGATTCAAGTTCCCCGTCGCAGATTTCTGCAATTCTCAGGACTTTCTAGTATTAGCTTACTTCTGGGGGGTTGTGCGTTCAGCGTGTTTGAGGGGATTGCAGGTAAAGCTTTTGAACCCCTCAACCAAAGTGTTGAAGAGTTACTGCTAAATCCGCAAAAACCTGTACCTGAATTTCCTGCTAGCCAGATTGAGCCAGATGCTTTAATTATTAATACATTTGACTTTACGCCACAAATAGACCCTGTTGCGTTTCGCCTAAATGTAAATGGCGAGGTTAATAATCCTTTGAGTCTTAGTATGGCGGATCTTCAGCAAATGCCTTTATCCTCAATGACAATTCGCCATGTCTGCGTCGAAGGTTGGGCGGCAATTGTGCAGTGGGGGGGAATCCAACTGCGGGAAATTGTATCTCTAGCGCAACCAAAAGCGAATGTCCGCTATGCTTACTTTAAATCGGCGGATGGTTATTACGAAAGTTGGGATATCGCTTCTGCGTTGCATCCCCAAACTCTCATGGCGTATCAAAAAAATAGTCAACCTTTATCGGTTGAAAATGGTGCCCCTCTACGTCTAGCTTCCCCGATTAAACTCGGCTACAAGCAAAGCAAATGGGTGACAAGCATTACGCTAGTTGGCGATTTGTTACCTTATAAGGGCTATTGGGAAGATCAAGGTTATGAATGGTTCGCAGGGCTATAGTTGCAGCCTGCGGTTTCACACTTCAATTTTTATCTTGAACTTTTATACGAATGGTAGATGCAAGGCTCTGGCAATTATTTTAAAGCTATTTTCAAAGCCATAAAATAACTATGTATAGCAAGATTGAGAATTCCCGAATCATACTTCAATCAAAAAATATCAATCTTGCTCCAAGCGATCGCGTTCCTCGATCTCATTGCATTGAAAGTGTAGGGGAGTCTATGATACTCCCCTACTGACGAGGCGTATACTACTTACCTGTCGTCTATTACAACGCAATTTTCACTTCCTTGAAAATTAATCAGTTGCCCAAGACTTGCCCAAGAGCTGCGATCGCAGATTGAGCATTGTGAATCTGCCGAACGAAGTGGCAGATGTAGCGCTACTTAAGCGGCGCGGCGAGTGAGTAAGTTCCACAGGAAGACTGCAACAATTGCGCCTAAAACAGCGACAATGATTCCAGGAATGCTCAAGCTAGAAGCTGCTAATTGTAGAGTCCCCGTTTGCAGGAAAGTACCGATACTACCGCCTACGAAAGCTCCAATGATTCCTAGTACGATGGTTCCTAGAATACCACCGCCTTGATGACCCGGATAAATAGCTTTAGCAATTGCACCAGCAATCAGACCTAAAACGATCCAAGCAATAATGTTCATGGTTCTGATTCCTTAATAGTCTCTTCTTTACATTTACAGATTAACAGTTCAAATAGAGCAATCCTATCTGCCACACGATATAAGTGTCTTTACCCCAAAAGATAGGCAAACAGTATTCTTTTCACGTTCAGGTTCCTACAGCGCTAATTCCTCTATTGATTGCACCGAACTTTCCAGTCAATTAATAATATTTAACATTGGGGTAAAAGAAGATAAACGCTTAGCTTCAAGCTCTAGAATTGCCTTTATCCTACAAAAAAGTTAAATAAAGCATCCTTCGGACTGATGTTAGATTGCCGAGCAGTATGATAATCTCCGGACGAATAAATCGGGGGAATAAGCAGTGAGAGCGCTGATCCGGCTGGGAATTGCACTGTTACTTATGCTATTTGGGTTAGTTAGTTACTGCACTACGACAGTGGAGAACCCGGTAACTGGGGAAAAGCAGCGGGTGCAACTTTCGCCAAAGGAGGAAGTCGTCTTGGGACTGCAAGCGCGATCGCAAATGGCGGCGAAATTTGGCGGTCTGTACCCAGATCCGGCGCTACAAAAGTATATTGACAAAGTAGGAAATGAGGTAGTGCAGGAGTCAAAGGCGAAGACTTCCGGCTATCCCTTTGAATTTCATCTGCTGCGCGACCCTCAAACGATTAATGCCTTCGCGTTGCCGGGAGGACAAATTTTCATTACTGCGGGTTTGCTGCGTCGTCTTTCTTCTGAAGCACAACTGGCGTCTGTGTTGGGGCACGAGGTCGGGCACGTTGTGGGACGACACGGGGCGGAACGCTTGGCAAAGCAGCAACTTGGTACAGCACTGGTAACAGCGGTTGGAGTTGCGGCGAGTGACGACCAAGGTGGCGGTCGGCAGGCACAAGTGATTGCCCAAGCAGTGAACCAGATTGTCAATCTGCGCTACGGACGGGAGGACGAACTAGAAAGCGATCGCCTTGGCGTTCAGTTTATGGCGCAAGCTGGATACAACCCTAAAGCTAGTGTTGAAGTGATGCAGATTCTGGCGAGTGCCAGGAGTGGCGGTCAATCTCCGGAGTTTTTCAGCACCCACCCCAACCCTGAGAACCGAATTCAAAAACTACAAGCTTTGATCTCTCAAACCTATCCCAACGGCGTTCCACCACAATTGGAGATTGGACGCGAGGAATTTGCTCAGTCTGTGCGATCGCGTTTGCCACCCGCAACTCAGTAGCGACCGGGAAACTCACCCTTACAGCCCTCAGCCCTTCAAGACAGCACATTCCGAGTGTAGCCCCACTTCCCGCCGCTGAAAGACAATTCCCCATTCTCACCGGAACGCCACGATCCACCAATATTAACCAGCGCCAATCCTTGGGAAAAGGATTGCGCGTTGTCAAATTCTGTAGGAATGACCAGCTTTCCTATCTTGTTAATATAGCCCCACTTGCCAGCAATTTTGACTGCTGCTAGCCCTTCTACAAAAGACTCAGCATCCTCAAATTGCGGCAAAATTACCACCTTCCCAGTTTTATCGATATACTGCCATTTCCCAGCAAGTTTTACCGCTGCTAATTTTTCTGAAAAAGATTTAGCGTCCTCAAATTGTGGCAATATTACCAGCTTTCCCGTCGTGTCAATATAACCATATTTTCCACCAACACCAATGCGTGCCATTCCTTCCGAAAAGGCATCAGCGCTATCAAATTGCGGAGGAATTGTGAGGGTGTTTGGATTAAAAATAGTTTGGAAGCGAAGCAGAAAGTTGTTGATCCAACCCTGAGGAGCATCTAGCGCCTTAGTGTTCCTCCGATCGATGTAGCCCCACTTGTTCTCTATCTTGACTGCTGCCAACCCTTCTGAAAAAGACTTAGCTTCATCAAATTGCAGCGGAATGACGAGTTTCCCCGTATTATCGAGATAACCATATTTGCTACCAATTTTTATCGCTGCCATCCCTTCTCTAAAATACTCAGCGCTATCAAATTGGAATCGGCTAATCAATTTTCCAGTAGTATCAATAAAGCTCCACTTGTAGCCCATTTTGACCCGCGCCAGCCCGCTATGAAAAGAATCCACCCAGTCAAATTGGGGCTGGCTGACACTTTTCCCGGTCGTGTCGATATAGCTATATTTGCCACCAATTCTGCGATTGGTAAAGCCAAGCTGTTTTAATGGTGAGGGATTAAAGGGTGCAGGCTGGGAGTAGGGGCCAGAACGCAAGGCTTTCGCTAAGGCGTCATTGTCTTCTCGCAGACCTTCGTAGAAGAAGAAAACTTCGCCTTGGATGCCACGAAAGCGATTGTAAGCGATCGCTTGCAACAAGTATTCGGCGCTGATGCGATATCCACCGACTTTGAGTAAAATACCGGGTATCAGGGTTGGTAGTTGTGCGGCGGTAAATTGCTGGGCGACAAGACTATCAACCAGTTGTTTGTAACTAGAGAAATCGCGGCGATACAACTGTGGATGCATCATATCAACTAACCCGCGATCGCTCCAAGCTTTGGGATCTTGCAGATATTCTTGAAGTGCCCAACCGTGGGGACTTGGTGCCAGTGAAATCAGCAAGTCTGGCTTAATATTAATGACTTCTTGGTAGAGACGAGTTAAAAAATCGGTGAGAATATCCGCACGCCACTGAAGCCATTGCGGATCTTTTGGGTTTTGCGGAGGATTTTGGAGGAACTGCTGAAAGTAGCGATCGCTTGTTCTTCGATCGTAGCCCCCTTCGCTTGGAAGTGCAGGCAGGCGATCGTCCCCTTGAATGCCGCTAATATCGTAATTTTTGACAACTTCTAGCACTAAATTGAGTAAGAATTCCTGCACTTCAGAATCAAGGGCATTCATCCACTCGAAACTGTTCTTTTTAACTAAATTCCCGCTGTTATCGCGGGCACCCCAATCAGGTTTTTTCGCGAGAATATGCCCGCCATTTTGATTGTAAGAAGCGGCGAATCCGTATTCAAACCAGGGAATCACCGCAAGTCCGACTCGACGCGCCTCAGTTACCATTTCAGCTAAGGGATCGCGATCGCGATATCGCGGATCAATTTCGACCCCAAAATTGTCTCGCATCACTTTACTGGGATATAGCGTAAAGGCACTATTCCAAATAACAGGAAAAACCACATTGAACCCAGTTTGAGCGAGGAAATCCATCGCCGCAGCAATGTTTTGCCGAGAATTCAGGACTTTGCTATCTGTCGTGGTAATCCAGACACCGCGAGTTTCCATTACTGCCTCTTTGGCGCGTATTGTCTAACCAGTGCCACTCCTTCAGAAAAAGCATCCGCTTCATCAAATTGTGGCGAGATTACGAGTTTACCTGTTTTATCGATATAACCCCACTTGTCAGCAATTTTGACTCGTGCCAATCCTTCCGAAAAAGCTTCAGCTTCATCAAATTGCGGTTGAATCACCACAAATTCCATCCCTGGAATATACTGCAAGGGCACGCCAGGAATACTCAAAGCGCGACAAATCAAAGCCGCAATCTCGTCTCTCGTGGCATTCTGATTGGGGTTAAAGCGTCGGACATTCGGATAATTGACGACGAGATATTTTTCGGTTGCAGATGCGATCGCGCCAATTGCATAATTAGGAATCTGCGCTGCATCCTCAAAATACTTTTTTAATATCTCGCTAGGATTTGTGGTAGCGCCATACTTCAACCCCGACACCAAAGCCACCAAAGCTTGCACTCGCGGAATCGGCTGGCTGGGCTTAAATGTGCGATCTGGATAGCCAGACAAAAAACCAGCCCGATAAACAATTTGAATCGCCTGATAAGCCCAATGACTTGAAGGTACATCCACAAAGTTAATCGCATTCCGAATCGGGACAGTATTGGGAAACGCTTTTCGCACCAGCGCCGCAAACTCCGCCCTCGTCACCTGTGCATTCGGACGAAAACTGCCATCTGGGTAGCCGCTAATTAGATTTCGTTCATGTAGTTGTTTGATACACTCTTGCGCCCAATGGTTTTGAATATCAGAAAAGATAAGCTCGTTCAACTTGACTAACTCCTGACTTCTAATTTATCTATTAATATAATTGTCATATTTAAAGACAAAATATTTGCTTCACCCTATATTTTTTGGCAAAAGGTAGAATCTTATCCTAGCCCCCCTTAAAAAGGGGGGTTGGGGGATTTCTAATAATCAAGCATCAATAATGATCGTCTTGATTAACAATTTTAATCTTGCTAGCGGCTTTAGTCGCTTTATTCCGCGCCTCTTGGACATTACTTGCTTTCGCCAAAGCGACTCCCATTCTGCGGTTAGGGCGAGAATTTGGCTTTCCAAATAATCGGATATCTACATTCGGTTCAGATAAAGCCTCTTGCACCTCCATAAAAGCGATTGAATTTGAATGCTTACTTGCCAGAATGACTGCACTTGCTGAATTTCCTAATAGTTCTATTTTAGGAATTGGCAAGCCTAAAACTGCTCTTAAATGCAATTCAAATTCATTCAAATTTTGAGAAATTAATGTCACCATTCCTGTATCATGAGGTCTGGGAGAAAGTTCGGAGAAAATTACACAATCTTTGGTAATAAAGAACTCCACCCCGAAGATTCCAGCGCCTCCCAAAGCATCAGTAACTTTTTGCGCGATCGCCTGCGCTTCCAAAAGCAAGTTTTCTGGCATTGCTGCGGGTTGCCAAGATTCTTGATAATCCCCCCTTTCTTGACGATGACCAATAGGAGGACAGAAAATAGTTGGAGCATTCCACTGCTTAATCGTTAGCAAGGTTATTTCTAATTCAAAAGGAATGAACTCTTCAACAATAATTTTTTGAGTATCTCCTCTAGAACCTTCAATTGCGTACTTCCATGCCGCTTCAACTTCATCGCTCGAATTGACAACCGATTGACCTTTTCCAGAGGATGACATCACAGGTTTCACTACATTGGGAAACCCAATTTTGTCGCAAGCATCAATAAATTCCTCCAGCGTTGTTGCATACGCATATTTAGCAGTTCTAAGTCCTAATTGCTGATGGGCAAGTTCTCTAATTCGGTCTCGATTCATCGTGTAATGGGTAGCAGTAGCAGTTGGAATGACTGTAAACCCTCTCTTTTCAAATTCAATCAGTTTCTCCGTCCTAATTGCTTCAATTTCCGGAATAATTAAATTTGGCTGATGTTTTTGCACGACGGCTTCTAGGTCATCAGCACTGAGCATAGAAATTACTTCAAATTCATCAGCTACTTGCATTGCTGGAGCATTATGATAGCGATCCACTGCAATGATATGGTTGCCTAGACGTTGAGCAGCGATGACAAATTCTTTGCCGAGTTCTCCTGAACCAAGCAGCATGATTTTTTGAGGAAGCTTCAGAGAGTGTCCCATTGATTTTTTGACTTTGAGCTACCAGATTTCGCCAATTCATTGTAAAACTAAGCAGCGCTATTTAGATCGCGATCGCCTAAAATTTATACATTATCCTTTCCTAACCTTCTTCTGTCACTTTCCGAAGTAAGCAAGTAGTAAATAAGTAAAATTATCCAGAAGCATAGCAGGGTTTAAATTGATTCATTGCAGCAATTAAATGATTAAATCCTAGTAATAAATGTGAATCAGGGAAAATGTTTAGCTAGGGATAAATTACCCAAAATAGTAAGAGTGGTTGAATAATTAGACGCCAATTATTTATAGTATTTCTCCATCCGCATTCATGGTTCTATTGTTGATGATTTGAAAAATCAATAGAACTAGTTTTTTGTACCTCAGTCTCAATTTTACAAGATTGATTTAAGCCTAAAAAGGCTGGAGAATTTAAACTAATCATTGTGTAAACACAAAAAATTAGTTCCCACCATCTCTCAACATGTTGGA
>NZ_JAMPKD010000029.1:0-83151 GCF_039961915.1 Trichocoleus sp. DQ-A2 | reverse complement strand
CAATCTCTACTCGACTTGAGACTAACATGCTCAGGCTCAATTAATTAGTTTTTTTTGATGTAGCTCTATCAGCCCCTATGCCACTACCTATAGCGTACCTGCGTAAGTCCTGAGTTTTACGGCTCTTCCAGTAGTTGCGAAACTAATTTTATGGCTTCTGCGGGGGTAGAGATTTTACCTTCAGCGCGTGCGATTCCAATCGCGGTGAGAAATTTACCAACTTGTGGCCCAGATGGGAGATTGAAAGTTTGGATCAAATCTTTGCCGCTGACGAGGGGCGCGGGATGAGCAACAGGATCGTCAGGAGTCAGATAGCGGTTGATGAGGGGTGTCAATTCTGCGACAGATATCCCAGTGGCTACAGCCAGAACGACGATGGCGGGAAAAACCTGTCCTGCCTCCCGAAAGAATAAATACTGCTCTCCTAAAGACATCTGAGATGGTTGCAGCTGCGGCAATAATTTGAGTGCAGTGGTAATGGCGCGAATTTCAGCGCGGCTGTATTTTAAATTCAATAATTGGGTTTCAGCAGCTTCTGGCACGGTTGATAACAATGTCGCCAGTTTTGCAATTCCCAACCAAGAAGTTTTTAAAGTATCGCTTACCAAGCTAGATAAAAAGATTGCTAACTCATGCCATGTTTCTCCCAGCAATACCGCTGAACGTTCAACTGCTGGCAAGATTGTAGAGACATTTTCGGAACCTCTCCCCCAAACCCCCTCCCCGTCAACGGGGAGGGGGCTAAGAGGTGGAGTTATTAACCTCGCGATTGTTCCCTCCGTTTGCAGGGGAAGGTTCGGGAGAGGTTGGGGACTTGAGGCACTGGGAAACCAAGTTGCGAGTAAACCATCCTCAACGGCAGTAATTATCCAAGGAGTGCCTTCAGAAGTGTTAAGGAGATAGGCAAACTCTGCTTGCACTCGTTCTGCCGATACTTGCCCCAGTAAAGGTGCAAGTTGTCGAATTGCTGCTTGGGTATCCGACTCAATCGTAAAATTTAGTTGGGCGGCTTGGCGGTACGCTCTTAATAGCCGTAAAGGGTCATCTTGCAGATTTTTGGGGGAAACCATCCGAATGATGCCCTGTTGCAAATCTGCATAGCCACTAAGAGGGTCGATGAGTTCGCCAGTGTAGGGATTGTATGCGATCGCATTCATTGTATAGTCGCGCCGCTGCAAATCGATTTCTAAATTTGACCCTTCGGCTTGTGCAATATCAACGGTTGCTTGCTCAAATACGACTCTGGCAATCTGTCTCTGGGCATCTAACAACACAAACCCCGCTTTGTAGCGACTGGCAATCTTCCGCGCTGTTTTTACCGCATCCGCCAGTAAGACAAAATCTAGATCCCGGTACTCACGGCGGCGTCCCAGCAAAGCATCTCGCACAGCACCCCCCACCATATAAGCGGGTTCCGGGAGCAATTCCAGGCTAAAAGGCCAAGTTTTTGGCGATAGGGTAGAGGTGTCTGTGTTTAAGTGCATCTGTATACTTACCCCATTTAGATAATTTTCCGAGTCCACGCACAGGAACAAGCGTTTGTGTGTCTGTGAATTTATTCGCCTCAAAGACACATTGCAATAAAAATCAACCCAATAGGTAATTAATAGACGTGTTGACTGAGCTAGATTAACAGAAAAGCCTCTGGAGGCTGTCCTATGTGTATTTGTGTTAACTGCCAATACGTAGACCGCTGCACCACCTATCATGCGGTAGAAATGCAGCATCAGGTGCCTCATCTAACTGAAGACCCCGATTTTGAAGCCACTGAACCCACCATCAATGTCAATATCCGCACCGAGGGGGAAATGATTGAGATGGAATGGGATGTTGTGGGTTGTCTCAGCTTTAAGCGGGAAACCGGCAAATGGGCGCGGTTGCGTCCCGGCGAGTTAGTGCCAACCTGAAAATATCTAAGTCAGATTGCGCTAAGCTACGCTGTTTTACAAACTTTAACGCGACGGCTACTGCTTGCCTCAGTAGCCGTTTTGTTGCATTTAGGCAATTCAGGCGACTGCATAGAGTCGAACTTACTCAGAAAAATCGTTGACTTGTAAATAATTGCTCAGATACAGACGACCCGCGTAACAATTGGCTAAGAATCTGAGCTGTTTTAGAGTTATTGCAGTAATTAATAAACTAATGCTTTTTTATCTTCTTGCAGCAATGATCCCTTAGCAAGTAGGCAAAAATGAAGAGAACTGGTGAGAAACGGGTGGAGATGGTAGTAAGGATTAGGTAAGCGATCGCTCTAAACCACATTTCTTAATAATTAACATATTAATCTGAATTAATTTATGAAATCTTAGCCATGATAATTAGGAATCTTTAATATTTCTTATGCCTTTTTAGTTTTGCAAAGATACATATCATCTTACCTATCTCCCCGCCCTCACTCACCACTACACTCAAAAAAGGGGAGGTAATAAGAAGTCCAGTTTGTGAGTAAAGCGACTGGATCTAACAGAATTTATCTGGCTCAACATCAATCAAGAAAACCAAGCCGTAGTTATGAATTTAAGTCCTTATCTCCCAAAAATAACACTGTTTTACGCCCGAAACAAAGCCGCTTTTGGACTAAGTATTTTAATCGTCGCCGGATATTTAGGTAATTATTTCCGTTGGTCATTATTTTTCGATATAGATTTCCTATTTGGCAGCATTGCCGTTTGGATTATAGTATTTTTGTACGGTACAGGTTGGGGTACTTTTGCAGGCTTCATTTCTGGCATTTGTACCTATTTTATTTGGCATCATCCCTACACGGTAATTACCTTTACCGCTGAAGCATTCTTTGTTAGTTTATTGTTTCATCGTCTACGTCAGAATATCGTGCTGCTAGACGGAATTTTCTGGCTGTTCATCGGGATGCCTCTCATTTGGCTATTTTATGCCATTATCTTGCACGTAGATACTACACAAGCGTTGATTATCTTGTTAAAGCAGCCTGTAAACGGGATTTTCAATGCTTTAATTGCTAGCTTGATGCTGACTCATTTACCGATTCATAAATGGCTAGGTCGTCCTCAAGCAGTTAGCACGCTTTCTTTGCAACAAACTGTTTTTAATTTGTTAGTAGCTTTTGTCTTCTTTCCTACTCTAATTCTTATGGTTTTAGACAGCCGCCGCGTAATTGATAACATCAAGACAACAGCTAATGCAGAACTCAAGGCGGCTTCTATAGATTTAGTTGTTGAAATGCGTTCTTGGCATCAGCAACATCTAAAGGCAGTTCAAGAATTTGCTCAGATTGCTGCTGATGAGCCTACCAAATTGGATGCATTGCAGTCAAGTATAGAATTTGCTGGACGGACATTTCCAGATTTCCATGAGATTTATGTAGTCAATGCCGAAGGTAAAGCAATTACATCTTCACCACGACAGAATGAAGCGGGAGAGTCCACTATTGGATTGAATCTTGCTGTTAAACCCTACTTTAAGGAAATAAATAATACTCTGCAACCTACTCTATCGGATGTAGTGAACGGACAAAAGGTAATTCTCAGCGTACCCGTGCTAAGAGATAATCGCTTCCGTGGTTTAGTCATTGCAGAACTCGATTTGAACGGTATTGACGAACTCCTAAAATCAAATGTTGACGAGCGGGGACTGCAAATTACTCTCGTCGATCGCAGAAAATCTGTAATTGCTAGTACTCTGTCTGAGCGAGTAGCAATGCAAACATTTGATCGTCGTAAGGATGGTGAAATTCGTCCAATTGCGCCGATGACTTATCAGTGGCTACCGATAAGTGGCAGTCGGCTTGTCATGGTGCGTTGGAACAATTCGTTCTTTGTGCAAGAGACTCTGATTGATAGCCAACTTCCTTGGACTCTCATTGCAGAATTGTCTGCGACACCAGACGTCCGCCATATAGAGCGCGTTCATACCAATAGTTTAGCGATTTTGATGCTAATTTCAGCGATCGCGCTCATCTTTGCAACCCTTCTAAGCCGCAGCTTAGTTAGCCCCCTCTCAAAACTAGCGCAAGTAACGACAAATCTGCCTCATAAACTTTCAGAGCAAGAATTAATCGATTGGCCTAATAGTTCGGTGACAGAGCTGGACGCTCTAGTTCGCAACTTCAAGTCAATGGCTGCGACCCTTAATCAAAAGTTTTGGGAAATCAAAAGCACCAACGAAATGCTCGAAGAACGGGTGCAAGAACGTACTCAAAAATTATTAATCATTAATACAGAACTTGAAGCTGAAATTGCCGAACGACAGCGAACAGAGGAAAAATTAAAAGCTTATACCTTCAAATTGGAACAAAGCAACCGGGAATTGCAAGACTTTGCCTTCGTCGCTTCCCACGACTTGCAGGAACCATTGCGGAAAATTCAAGCCTTTGGCGATCGCCTCAAACTCAAATACGGAGAATCCCTAACCAATGAGGGGAAGGACTACCTGGAGCGGATGCAAAAAGCGGCGCAACGGATGCAAACTCTTATTAATGACCTTCTAGCCTTCTCGCGGGTGACAAGCAAAGCTCAGCCTTTTACTCGTGTCAATATCACCAACGTGCTACAAGAGGTCTTGTCTGATTTGGAGGTGCATATCCAGAAGGTAGGCGCACAAGTAGAAATTGGCGAGCTGCTAACGATTGATGCTGATCCGTCGCAGATGCGGCAATTATTACAGAATTTGATTAGCAATGCGCTGAAGTTTCGGCGTCAGGAAGAAGCACCCGTCGTCAAGATTTGGAGTCAATTACTAGAGAAGGACGAGCAGCTTTGGACACAAGACTTATCAGCTCGTCCCATGTGTCAAATTATGGTCGAAGATAATGGCATTGGTTTTGACGAAAAGTATCTGGATCGGATCTTCACAGTTTTCCAACGCCTACACGGTCGTAACGAGTATGAAGGAACGGGAGTTGGTTTAGCGATCTGCCGTAAAATAGTCGAGCGTCATGGTGGTACTATCACAGCAAAAAGCATATTAGGGGAGGGGGCGACATTCATTGTCACGCTACCTGTTAAGCAATCTAGGTGATAGATTTTGGAATTTTAAATTTTAGATTTTTGCTGATCAATCTCAGAAAGCAAGCCTTTTTTCGCGGCTGCAAATTATGCGAAAGTACTGGAATTTGGTGTGAGTAAAACGCTGTGAATAAAGCTGGAAAATTAATTACCATCTTGATGGCTGACGATGATGAAGACGATCGGCTGCTAGCAAAGGATGCATTAGAAGAATGCCGACTCGCTAACGATCTACACTTTGTTGTAGATGGTGAGGATCTGATGGATTATCTTTACCATCGGGGTAAGTATACTCAGTTAATAAAATCGCCCCGTCCAGGTTTAATTCTGCTGGATCTGAATATGCCTAAAAAGGATGGGCGGGAGGCTCTCCAGGAGATTAAAGCCGATCCCGAACTGCGACCTATTCCAGTCGTCGTGCTGACTACATCAAAGGCTGAGGAAGACATCTATCGTTCTTACGGTTTAGGCGCAAACTCGTACATTGCTAAGCCAGTCACATTTGAATCTCTAGTTTCTGTGATGAAAGCTTTGGGAAAATACTGGTTTGAGATTGTTGAATTGCCACTAAAGGAAAATGAAGCGGAAAACTCAACACTATAAAATATAGTTTTGCAGAATTCCTAGTTAGGTTTCGCCTTGGCAAAACCTAACATTAAGCAATACTAAATTTCAGTCATCTACTCAGCGCACATAAGATTATTGAGGTTTTGCAAAGATTGAGGCAAAATAATTAAAATCGGTGGTAAGCTGCTGTGTTGTAACAATTAATTCTTTTGCTGACTCTTGAGTTAAGGGTTTAGCGAAAAAATATCCTTGCCCATATTCGCATTCCATTTCTCTCAGTTGGGAGAGTTGCTCGGCTGTTTCCACCCCTTCTGCTGTCACATTTAACTCTAAAGTATGAGCCAGGGTCACGATAGCACGGACAATTTCTAAACTGTCGTCTTTCGCCCCAATTCTACTAATAAAAGAACGATCAATCTTTAACTGATCGATGGGAAACCGATGCAGATAGCTTAAGGATGAATAGCCAGTGCCGAAGTCATCAATATGCAGATGTACGCCTAAAGCTTTTAGTTGGAAAAGCATTTTGATTGCCGATTCTGCGTTTTCCATAACTGCACTTTCAGTAATTTCTAACTTCAAACTTCGCGCATCCAGGCGAGTCTCCCGCAAAATTTGATCGATTTGCTTGACTAAATCTGGTTGTAAAAACTGTTTGCTGGAAAGATTAACACTGATTGTTAATAGTAATTCTGGATAAAATTGCTGCCAATCATACATTTGGTAACATGCATTGTAGAGTACCCACAGCCCAATGGGAACAATTAAACCTGTTTCTTCGGCAATGGGAATAAATTCCGCTGGAGAGATTAAACCGCGCTCCGGATGCTGCCAGCGTACAAGCGCCTCGAACCCGTCAAGCCTGCCAGTTGTCAATGACACAATGGGTTGATAGTGAAGCTGAAATTCATCCCGCTCGATCGCACGCCGCAAGTCGTTTTCCAGTTGCAAGAGTGCCACCGCGCGGGTATGCATGGTGGTATCAAAGACTTCGTGACGCGCTCTCCCCATTGATTTGGCACGATACATTGCGGTGTCAGCATCGCGCAGGAGATTTTCCGGACAGTCATATCCAATTGCTGGGGCGCTTTGCGAACCACCCCCGATGGCAATGCCGATGCTTGCTGTCGTGAATACCTCTTGCTCGTTAAGGCTGAAAGGATGCATAAGTTCTAAGTGGATGCGCTCGGCAATGTCAGTGGCGTTATTGATATTTTTGACATCGTCGAGCAGGATGGTGAACTCATCTCCACCTAACCGTGCAACTGTATCTCCACCCCGCAGGCAAGCTTTCAACCGCTGCGCGATCGCTACCAGCAATTGATCGCCAATCATGTGTCCCAAGCTGTCATTAATCACCTTGAAGCGATCAATATCTAGAAAAAGGACGGCGAAGAAATAGTCACTGGTTCGTTTTGACCGTTCAATTGCCTGTCCCAACCGATCCCTAAACAAGGCTCGGTTTGGCAAGCCTGTCAACACGTCATGAAAAGCATCATGGAGGAGTTGTTTCTCAACTTGCTTGCGCTCGGTGATGTCAGTTTGAGAGCCAGCCATGCGAGAGGCTTTACCATTTGTGTCTCGTACAGCCATCCCCCGGATTAGCATCCAACGGTATGTTCCGTCTTTGTGTAGTATGCGATGTTCGTTCTCAAAATGGGGGGTCAGCCCTTCCAGATGTAAAGAAATCTGCCCTTTCAACTGCTCGATATCCTCAGGATGCACTCGCTCAAACCAGGCATCAGGCGTATTGCTAATTTCGCTCTCCTCGCAGCCCAGCATGGATTTCCAGCGGGGAGAAAAATAAATTTCGTTTGTTTTTAAATTCCAGTCCCAAAGTCCGTCGTTAGCACCAGAAACGGCGAGTTCATAACGTTCTTGACTCTCACGCAAAGCCTCCTGGGTCTGGGCGGCCTTGGTAGCTGCCCCTACGCGCTCGGTAATATCTTGGAAGGTAACGACTGCACCCACCAACTGACCATTTTCTCGAATGGGGGTGCTGATGTATTCAACGGGAAAGCTCGTACCGTCTTTTCGCCAAAAGACTTCTTCTTCTATTTGTTGAACTGTGCCATCCTTAAAGGCTGCATAAATTGGACACGCTTCTCGCGGATAAGGAGCGCCATCGGCTTTTGAATGGTGGCAAATAAAATGCAAGGGTTTGCCAATGAGTTCTTCAACTTCCCATCCCAGCATTCTCGCAGCAGCTGGATTAACAAAGGTGGCGTTTCCATGAATATCCAAACCATAAATTCCTTCACCCGCTGAGTTGAGAATTAGTTCGTTTTGGTGGCGCAGTCGTTCAATTGCCTCTTCGGTTTGCTTGCGAACCGTGATGTCGTTCTGCAACCCGATGAAGTTGATGAGTTTCCCATCGTTATCAAAAACTGGGTTGATGGTGAGTTCATTCCAGAACGGTGTCCCATCTTTGCAGTAGTTCAGGACTACACACATAATCGGTTGCTTTGATGCGATCGCTTCTCGCATCACTTTCACAACAGTGAAATCGGTATCTTTCCCTTGTAGAAAGCGGCAATTAGAACCCATCACTTCCGCCGCCGAGTAGCCGGTGATGGCAGTAAAAGCAGGATTGACAAAGATAATTGGATTGTCAGGTAAAGTTGGATCGGTGATTGTAACTCCAGTTGTCAGGTTAGCGATCGCCGCCGCTAGCTGGCTGTTTTCGCGCATAGCTGACCGCAAGGCTTCTTCTGCCTGCTTGCGTTTGGTAATATCGGCAGCCAAACCATCGATTCGGATGACATTCCCATTCGCGTCACGCCCTAGATGAGCGCGATTGCGAATCCAACGCTCTTCCCCGTCCGGTCGGAAAATACGATACTCTTCGTCTGCTGCACCGACTTGGAGTAACGCTTGCGTCATAGCTTCTATTCGTTCTCGATCCTCTGGGTGAATCACCTCCAGCCAGAGGTTCGGGCGCTCGAAAAACTGCGAGACTGGACGACCATAAATTTCCGCCGCCGCCGGACTGATGTAAATCGGCTCCCTAGTGATGGCTGAAACCGACCATACGCTGTCATCGAGCGAGCCAAGAATATTCTCTAGCCGCGATTCACTCTCCCGCAGCGCCTCTAACGTTTTGACTCGCTCGATCGAGTAGCGGATCGCCCGCTCTAATAGCGGCGCGTCCATCTTCCCCTTAACTAGGTAATCGGCGGCTCCCGCTTTCATTGCTGCAAAGTCTACTTCCCGATCTCCTTGCCCGGTCAGCAAGATGATCGGCGCTTTACAATTAGTTGAAATGGCTTCTTGTAACAATTCCAAGCCGTTGTGTGCGCCAAGACAATAGTCCACTAAATAGACATCATGTTGATGCATCTGAATCTTTTCTAAAGCAGCATCATAACTATCTACCCATTCGAGATCAAACTTTTCTCGCTCAATTTCTGAAAGGAGATCGCGCGTCAGAATATAGTCATCCTCGTCATCCTCAATTAAAAGCACTTTTATTGAGTCTTTAGACATAAAATAATATTAGAAACAAAATACCTCTATCTTAGAGTTCCTCTCCTCAAGGGTAAAGCTAGAGAAGTCCTCACTCAGCCACAGTTGCAAATTCACTCACAACTGGTTTTTGGTTTGAGTCCTGACGAGCATTACTTTTTAACAGTCTTAATAAGAATAAAATTAAAATTTGGCATCTGTCCGTCGGTATACCTGCTGAAAATGTTTTTTTAAGGCGAAGCAGCAAATCGAAAAAGACGTAAACTCGCCTGTTTAATCCTTATTTCCTCAAGAAAGATATTGGGCTGCCTATTTGCCGATGAAGAGGAGTGCGATCGCCCTTGAGTGCTAGGGGCAAAATCCTCGCCCGTAGCCGTCTCGATAACAATCTCAAGATTTCCCGCCCTGATTGACACCCTGAGCGGATCGAGCCACTATGATAGAAGTATGAATCTATGTAAAGACCCAGATAAATGTCTTTAGAGTTTGTATCTGTAGAAAATATCAAAGAAATTGCCCACCACTACGGTTACTGGGCAGTTTTTTTGGGGATTTTGCTGGAAAATCTTGGCATTCCCATCCCTGGTGAAACAATCACGCTCGCCGGGGGTTTCTTGGCGGGAAGTAAGGAACTGAGTTACTGGTTCGTGCTAGGGAGTGCGATCGCTGGTGCAGTTGTCGGTGGTACTTGCGGTTACTGGATTGGCAGAAAAGGCGGCTGGCCCCTGCTGGTGAAAGTTGGGGGATTTTTCCGCATCCGCGAAGAAAAACTCTTACAACTCAAGCAACAAGTGAGCGAGAACGCCGGAAAAACAGTGTTTCTCGGTCGTTTCCTGGCTGTGCTGCGAATTGTCGCCAGTCCTCTCGCTGGAATTGCCCAAATGCCCTTCCTCAAGTTTATGGCTTATAACATAGCTGGGGCGACTGCTTGGGCATCGGTAATGGTCACGTTGTCCTTTTTTGCAGGGCGACTGGTACCTCTGGAACAATTAGTTGTGTGGGTCGCACAATTTGGTCTAATCGCGTTATTCCTGTTGATTGCCTGGATTGCCGTCCCTCTGTGGCTGGAGTCCCGCGAAGCCAAGCGTTCGATCGAGGGAGATTAGAAAAAGTTTTGAGTGATGAGCAATTAAGTTTTGAATGAAAAGAATGTGTTTTCTCACTCAAAACTCAAAACTCAAAACTCAAAACTTTCAAACTAACCTCTCGCTTTTTGCGACCAAACGCGAGTCGGTAATCCCCAAACGTAGATAAATCCTTCAGCAGCTTTATGGTCAAACTGGTCTTCAGCCCCATAAGTTGCTAACGTTGGGCTGTAAAGGGACTTCTCAGATTTACGCCCCACAGTCATCGAGTTGCCCTTAAAAAGTTTAACTCGCACCGTTCCCGATACCCGCTCCTGTGTTTGTTGAATGAAGGCATCCAGGGCGGCTTTGAGCGGACTATACCAAAGACCGTTATAAACTAGCTGAGTATAAGTTTCTTCGATACCGCGCTTGTAGTGGGTCACATCTGCGGTTAAGGTGAGACTTTCTAAGTCGCGGTGGGCATGAATTAAAACCATTAAAGCCGGGGCTTCATAGATTTCCCGCGATTTAATCCCCACTAGGCGGTTTTCGATCATATCGATCCGCCCGACACCGTGATTTCCTGCAATTTCGTTGAGTTTCGTAATTAGCGCCACAGGTGGCAAAGCTTCACCGTTGAGGGAGATCGGGATGCCTTTTTCAAAGCCAATTTCAACGTATTCTGGCTCATTGGGCGTGTCAGCGATCGCTTTGGTCATCGCATAGATTTCTTCTAGCGGTTCCGTCCAAGGATCTTCTAGGGGCCCCGCCTCAATGCTGCGACCAAATAAATTGCGATCGATACTGTAGGGAGATTTCTTTTTCACGGGCGAAGGAATCCCATAACGCTCACCATAAGCGATGGTTTCCTCTCGGCTCATCCCCCATTCCCGCGCTGGTGCCAACACCTTCAAATCTGGGTTCAGCGCCGCAATCGATACATCAAACCGAACTTGGTCATTGCCCTTCCCCGTGCATCCGTGCGCCACCGCATCCGCACCGTATTTTTCAGCCGCTTCGACTAAAAGTTTGGCAATCAGCGGACGTGCCAAAGCAGTCTGGAGGGGATAGCGATTTTCATAGAGAGCGTTCGCTTGAATCGCTGGAAACGCATAATCTTTGACAAAACTTTCTGTAGCATCGGCAACCAGCGATTCGCTAGCACCGGATTTTAGCGCTTTTTCCCGGACTGGCTCTAGTTCGTCTCCCTGTCCCAAATCCGCCGCCAGGGTAATTACCTCTTCAACTCCCCATTCCTCCTTCAGGTATGGGATGCAGACGGAGGTATCGACTCCCCCTGAATATGCCAGCACAACTTTGGTAGCACGACCCATTGATCTCTCACTTCCGCAAAACAACGAGTTCTTATTATGCAACTAATCTATGCCAAGTCTTGTCAGGAATAGCACAGATTAATCTACAGCCATAGTCATCTGGGGCACCAAGGGATAGATGAAAATGCTTTCTGTTCATTGGCTTACAGTTCTTTGAGAGATACTAAAAGTGTTGTCATCCGGGGGAAATCGTGTTTTTTAGCGTTGTCATTCCAACTTATAACCGCAAGCCGATTCTAGAAAAATGCCTCAGAGCAATGGAACACCAGCTATTGAGTGCTGGTAGCGTCGTCAGCGGCTATGAAGTGGTGCTGGTGGATGATGGTTCGACGGATGGCACGTTGGAGTGGTTATCCCAACACGCCGCTGAATTTCCTCACGTGCGATCGCTCTTGCAAGACCATCAAGGGCCAGCCGCCGCCCGTAATCTGGGAGTAGAACAGGCTCAGGGTGACACGATTATCTTTATTGATAGCGATTTAGTTGTTACCGAGCATTTTCTCCAAGCACACGCCGACGCCTTAGTTGAGGGAGAAAAGAATCTCGGAAGCGATCGCCTCTTTACTTACGGTTGGGTGATCAATACCAATAACTTCGAGAATCCCACCTCGGAACCCTACAAAATCACGGATTTTTCCGCTGCTTACTTTGCCACGGGGAATGTAGCGATCGCTCGTAAATGGCTCGAAAAAGCTGGATTATTTGACACCCGCTTTCAACTTTACGGCTGGGAAGATTTAGAACTCGGCATCAGGCTCAAACAACTGGGTTTAAAACTGATTAAATGTCCAGCCGCCGTTGGCTATCACTGGCATCCCCCTTTTGCCTTAGAACAAATTCCCCCCATGATCGATCGAGAAATCCAACGGGGACGCATGGGCGTTTTATTCTACCAAAAGCACCCTACCTGGGATGTCAAAATGATGATCCAAATGACCCTCCTTCACCGCATCCTCTGGGGTCTTCTTTCCCTCGGTGGCAGACTCAACGAGCGCACAATGGCACCCTTTTTGCAATGGCTGATTAATCAAGGTAAACCTCAATTAGCCTTAGAAATTGCTCGAATTTTCCTTAATTGGTACAACGTTCAAGGTGTTTATGCAGCCTACGCTGAAGCTAGGCAAAAAGCATAATTTACAGCTTGTACTGCCAAGTATGCGAGTGAGCGATTTATTTTGCGCGATCGCTAATCTTTTAATATTTTCCTTGCCAAATATCTAGAAATCGGCTACCGCAACTGTGCTAGCCTATTTTTCAATGTTTTTCCTGCAAATTTTCCTATCAAAGCTTTTATAACTCTGATAAACTGGAAGAGTTGTCTAAATTCGTACATTCCGCACATTCAGGGTTTCGGGTGTTTCCGCTGGAAATACGCCTGGATGGAGGATTAACCCGAAAGGAAAATAAATATGTCAGTTGTTTCTTTGGCTCAGATGATGGAGTCGGGTGTTCACTTTGGGCACCAGACCCGCCGGTGGAACCCAAAAATGGCTCCATACATCTATACGTCCCGCAATGGCGTCCACATCATCGACTTGGTTCAGACTGCCCAGCTGATGGAAGATGCCTACACCTATATGCGAACCGCCGCAGAACAGGGCAAGAAGGTTCTCTTCATCGGTACCAAGCGTCAAGCCGCAGGAATTGTGGCTCAAGAAGCCGCTCGTTGTGGTTCTTACTACATCAACCAACGTTGGTTGGGGGGAATGCTCACCAATTGGACGACCATTAAAACACGGGTAGAGCGCCTAAAAGATTTGGAACGCCGGGAAGAAACCGGAGTCCTCGACTTACTGCCCAAGAAAGAAGCTTCGATGCTGCGCCGGGAAATGACCAAATTGCAGAAATACCTCGGCGGTATTAAGCAGATGCGGAAAGTTCCCGACATCGTGGTGATCGTGGATCAGCGTCGGGAATACAATGCAGTTCAAGAATGCCAAAAACTGGGGATTCCTATCGTCGCGCTGCTGGATACAAACTGCGACCCGGATGTAGTGGATATTCCCGTTCCAGCCAATGACGATGCCATCCGCTCCATTAAGCTAATAGTGGGTAAGTTGGCAGACGCTATCTATGAAGGTCGTCACGGTCAGCTAGACGCAGAAGCAGAAGAGGATTACGAAGATTACGAAGGCGCTGAAGACGATATCGAATACGAGGAAATCGACTCGGTTCCTGATGAAGAGGAAGAAGAAACCGAGGGATAATTCAGCGTTAGAAACATCAATTCTTAGTTAGGAACTGAGGAAATGGCGGAAATATCTGCAAAACTCGTGAACGAGCTGCGCCAAAAAACTGGTGTCGGCATGATGGACTGCAAAAAAGCGCTAAAAGAAACCGATGGCGATATGGACAAAGCCATTGAGTGGCTGCGTCAAAAGGGAATGGTTAGCGCTGGGAAAAAAGGCGATCGCCAAGCCTCAGAAGGACTGGTCGGCAGCTACATCCATACCGGAGGTCGAGTCGGCGTCCTGGTGGAAGTGAACTGCGAGACAGACTTTGTCGCCCGCAACGAAGCCTTCCAAACTCTGGTGCGGAACATAGCCATGCAGATTGCAGCTTGCCCCAACGTTGAATACGTGAAGGTTGGCGACATTCCCGCTCAAATCGTTGAGAAGGAAAAAGAAATCGAAATGGGGCGGGATGACCTAGGCAACAAGCCGCAGAACATCAAAGAAAAGATTGTTCAGGGTCGAATTGACAAACGCCTGCAAGAGTTGAGCTTGGTCGATCAGCCCTACATTCGTGACCAAAGTATCACGGTGGAAGAGTTGATCAAGCAAAATATTGCGACGCTAGGTGAAAACATCCAAGTCCGTCGCTTCGTCCGATTTATTCTCGGTGAAGGACTGGAAAAGAAAGAAAGCAATTTTGCTGAGGAAGTTGCAGCTCAAATGGGCGGCAATTAATCAGTAAGTTTTCTGGCTGAATCGCTAGGAAAGACAGGTTTCCATGATGGAAACCTGTCTTTTTTTATCTTTATTTTCAAGAGATTTTCAGCGCTTGTAGGCAGGACATCCCCATTTTATATATCTCAACAAATTAACACCTTAAAAACCCTTTATAAAGACAGAAACACTAAAAGCAGAAAAACTTTTTGTTTTGGTGGAATTCTTAACATCCTCCTTATGAGTGTTGCCTCGATCCTTGTGCTAGACTTTTGAGCGCGAGCAGATTAAGGGGACACTGCGAAACACCGTTGAGGAGTGCAAACTCACTAGAAAAGTAACAAATTTTTCAGCCCCTAAATAGACAAGCATTGTATCTTGGAGTTCAGGATCGAGCTGACTATTTGCCAGTAATACAGCGCTACGAAAGGGACATTAAGCTGGTGCGGGAAATCCTTTTAGGGTATTCAATCCTATAGATAATCTACTTCTGATAGTTCCAGAAAAAAGGAAGGATCGTAATGGAAATCAATTTACAAGTGCCAGGGATTAATATAACTAGCTTGAAAGAAGCACCAATTCATAATGCTAGTAAAATTCAGCCTCACGGAATAATTTTCGTTCTCGCAGAACCTGAGTTAACAATATTACAAGTTAGCAGCAATATATCCACAGTTTTCGGAATCTCCCCCGAAAATATGCTGCAAAAGAAATTAGAAGAAGTTCTCGACCCATTCCAAGTAGACAGAATTAAAGCAGGACTATTAGAAGAAAATCTTGATTTTATCAACCCTATCAAGATTTGGGCTAGAAGAAAAGGCGATGAGTATTTAGTCTTTGATGGCATTTTCCACCGGAATGCAGATGGATTTTTAATTTTGGAATTAGAACCTGCGATTTCCCAAGAAAACATCCCCTTCTTAAGCTTTTATCATCTAGCCAGAGCCTCTATCAACCAGTTAGAAAAAACATCAACTCTGGGTGACTTTTGTCAAATCATTGTGAAAGAGGTGCGAAAAGTCACCGGATTTGACAGGGTGATGCTATATAAGTTTGATGACGATGGGCATGGATCTGTCCTCGCTGAAGAAAAACTAGAAAGTATGGAGCCTTACTTAGGTCTCCACTTCCCAGAATCAGATATTCCTAAACCAGCTAGAAAGTTATTTACCTCGAATTGGATCAGGTTAATCCCGGATGCCACTTCTCAATCTGCTGAACTTTTTCCGATTCTTAATCCAGTTAATCAACGTCCGCTTGATTTAACGAACTCTATTCTTAGAAGCGCGTCTCCTTGTCATATCCAGTACTTGCACAATATGGGTGTGGGTGCTTCTCTGACAATTTCTTTGATGAAAGATCAAAAACTTTGGGGACTGATTGCTTGCCATCATCAGTCCCCCAAGTATGTTTCTTATGAGCTGCGAAAAGCTTGCGAATTCTTGGGGCGCGTCATCTTTTCAGAAATCTCAACCAGAGAAGAAACTGAAGATTACGGCTATCGCATGAAGCTGACATATATCCAATCAGCCTTGGTTGAATATATGTCTCAAGAAGAAAACTTTATTGATGGTTTAGTTAAACACCAGCCGAATCTGCTGGAGCTTGCTAACGCTAAAGGTGCCGCCGTGTGCTTTGGTGGGGATTGCACGATGGTTGGTGAGACTCCCACAGAAGAAGAACTCAACTTTTTAGTCCAATGGCTAAAGAATAACGTCGAGGAAGAAGTCTTCTATAGCGATTCCTTACCTCAGATTTATCCAGATGCAGAAAGTTTCAAAAACGTTGCCAGTGGCTTATTAGCGATTCCGATTTCTAAGAATAACTATGTTTTGTGGTTTCGACCGGAAGTAATTCAAACCGTGAATTGGGGTGGCGACCCAAATAAGGCGTTTGAAGTAAACCAGTCAGAGGGAAATATTCGTCTGTGTCCTCGCAAATCATTTGATCTGTGGAAAGAAACGGTTCGCTTAACGTCTTTACCCTGGAAACAGGTAGAAATTAAAGCTGCACTTGAACTCAGAAAGGCAATTATTAACATTGTGCTGCGCCAAGCTGATGAACTTGCCCAATTAGCTCAAGATTTAGAACGTTCCAATGCTGAGCTGAAAAAGTTTGCTTACGTCGCCTCCCATGACTTGCAAGAGCCACTCAATCAGGTAGCGAACTACGTACAACTTTTGGAGATGCGCTATCTAGAGCAACTCGACGAAGACGCGAAGGAATTCATTGGCTTCACTGTTGAGGGAGTCAGCTTAATGCAGACGCTAATTGATGACGTGCTGGCATACTCTAAGGTGGATATGCAGGCTATCGAGTTTGAAATGACAGGGGTGGACACGGCTTTAGACCGTGCCTTGGCTAATTTGCGAGGACGCATCTCGGAAACGGGAGCTGCGATCGCTCACGATCCCTTGCCGACGGTTATGGCAGATAGCACCCAGTTGATGCAACTGTTCCAGAACCTGATTGGCAATGCTATCAAGTTCCGCAGCGAGCAACCGCCAGAAATCCATGTAGGAGCTTCTCGACTAGAGGATGCGTGGCTATTCTCAGTACGGGATAACGGGATTGGCATCGATCCGCAGTTTAGCGATCGCATTTTTGTTATCTTTCAGCGTCTGCATACGCGGGATGAGTATCAAGGTACAGGAATGGGTTTAGCAATTTGCAAAAAGATTGTTGAGTGTCACCGAGGGCGCATCTGGGTCGAGTCCCAATTAGGTCAGGGTGCAACATTCTACTTTACGATTCCAGTAGGGGGACGCGATCGTGAGCGTAGAAACGGAAGAAAACCACAAAACAATCTTTTTAGTCGAGGACAATAAAGCCGATATCCGCTTAATCCAAGAAGCCTTAAAAAATAGCTCGCTTCCACACCAAGTCGTGACAGTCAGAGATGGTGTGGATGCGATGGCTTTCTTGCGCCAAGAGGGCGAGTATGCTGATGCACCTCGCCCTGACCTGATTCTGCTGGATTTGAACTTGCCGAAGAAGGATGGTCGAGAAGTCTTGGCGGAAATTAAAGCCGACCCCAAGCTGAAACGCATCCCAGTAGTAGTGCTGACAACTTCTAAAAATGAAGATGATATTTTCCACAGCTATGACTTGCACGTAAATTGCTACATCACCAAATCCCGCAACCTCAGCCAGCTCTTTAAAATTGTTAAAGGAATTGAAGAGTTTTGGCTGGAAACTGTTACCCTGCCATCGGAATGATGACAAGAAATTTTCGTATCTTGTTAAAATGCAAGCAGTTGCCGAGCGGGAACAGGAGGGGAGGGGAGATCCCAGAAAATTATGCCTGGAAGCTCAATAAAAATCTTGTTGATTGAGGATAACTTGGCAGAAGCCAGATTCCTGCAAGAGCTTCTGAAACAAGCCAAGTTCAAACAGTTTAGTCTGGTGCATGTCAAACGATTGAGGGAAGCGCTCAATCGACTCAATGAAGATTGCTTTGATGTAATTTTGTTGGATCTGACCCTACCTGACAGTGAAGGTTTGTGTTCTCTAGCTCCCCTAAACAGCCACGCTTCTGGCTTACCGATTGTTGTGCTGACAAATACGAATGACGATGAATTAGCGATAGAAGCAGTCCGACAGGGGGCACAAGATTATCTGGTTAAGCGCCAAGTTAATGTAGAGGTGCTAGTGCGCTCTTTGTGCTATGCAATTGAGCGAAAGCAGGTTTCGGAAACATTACGAACAGTTAATGAGGCGTTAGAAATCCGAGTTCAGGAACGAACGGCTGAGCTAGTGAAAGCCAAAGAAATCAATCAGTCTAAATCTGAATTTGTTTCTATGCTTTCTCACGATTTCCGCAATCCTCTGAATAGGATTCTCCTTTCTGCTGGATTGCTCCAAGACTACGATCAAAAACTGAGCGATGAGAAAAAACATACTCATCTCAAACTGATTCGTTCAGCAATTAAAAATCTGGCTCAGCTATTAGATGAAATTACGTTTATCGGGAAAGCTGATTCAGGGCAACTTCAGTGCCAACTGATTCCCCTTGATTTGAAATCATTCTGTCACAAATTGGTCGAAGAGTTGCAACTCTTTACACTTGACAAATATCAACTTATTTTCACTTGTCAAGAGGACTTGGGAGAGGCGTTATGGGATGAAACCCTACTGCGGCATATTTTAGATAATTTACTCGCTAACGCGATTAAGTATTCACCGGAAGGCGGCACAGTGCGTTTTGAACTAAGAAGCCACGAGAAAACAGTCATCTTTCAGATTCAAGATCAAGGAATTGGTATTCCCAAAGAAGATCAACCTCGGCTGTTTCATCCTTTCAATCGTGCTAGAAACGTCGGCACAATTCCTGGCACTGGGTTGGGATTAGCGATGGTCAAAAAGTGTGTGGAGGCACATGGGGGCGAGATTTCAATGATGAGTGAAGTCGGAGTCGGCACGAGTTTTACGGTGACGCTGCCGTTGATTGGAGAAGCAGCGTTATCAGAATAGAGGCGGCTAAATCGGTGAATTTCAGCGAACCGACAGGGAGGGAAATGGAGAATCGGTAGCTTTTTTGCCACGCCCTGACACTACTGCCTATCTATCGGATACCGTTTCACGAATAAATTATCACAAAGGCGATCGCTTTAAAGCTCTTTAGGTAGGCATTTCAAAGGTTATAGGGGAGTAGGGTATCGGCGGCAAGGAGAGGGGCGATTAGAGGCTCTTTGATACCAGGGAAGTGGTTTAGGGTCGATCTCAAAGTTAGTTCTACATCGCGTTATTATGAGTCGTTAGTCAATAGGGATTCGTCTGTTGCTCCTGACCGATAGACGAATAACCGAATGACCGAATGACGAGGAATCGGTATTCTAAAGTAGGGAAGTACATCTGTACGCCCGTACCGTCCCGATTGACAGATGTAAGCAGCAATGGCGAGAAGAGTAGAGGAAATTGAGCGGGATATGGCAGCGCTGGAAGAAGCAATCAAAGCGATCGCTATAGAATTCCACGATACCTACAACGATTATCTGACTGCCTTAGGACAAGCCATGCGGCAGCAGTTGATCGTGGCGAGTTATTATCTTTGCACCCAAGTCTATCCGGAAGCGTTTCTCAGCCTGTCTCTTAGAGAACGACAACAATTGCAACAGAACCTTCAGCAAGAGGCAAGGCTTGCTCAACCCCAACTGCGAAACCTTGAAAGAAGCCGTCCCGCTGAAACATCGCGCGGGGAACTATCCCAAGAACCCTCTCAAGAAGAGGATTTCCCCACCCCGACTGATGACTTAGCCATCGAGATGCTAGCACCACAAGACACTCTCGACACCCCAAGTCTCAATAGCGATCGCGATCGCTTAATCAGTCGCTTTACCTTTTCTAACGTCCCGACAAACAACCCAGAGGATTTGGCTCGATGGCAGGAAGCGGTGGAAAACGCCATGAGCGAAACCTTGCTCGCTCTTTCTTGCCAAAGCAATCGTCTACTACAGGAAGTGGGGATATTACCGAAAAACTTTCCGGAAGCTGTTCTGGAAGCTGCTGTTAGAGCGGAGACATCTGGTGAGCCTGTGGTGGGACGCCCCAATCTTTTAAAATTTGTGGTTCAAATAGAAAATGAGCCGGTAGAAATGTCAAATCTCCCGACTTTACAAAACTCTCCTTTAATACCGATTATCGCCATCCATCTGCGGTTATCTGAGATTGAATTTGCTGATTCAACGGTAATGGCAGGACGCAACCAGATTCGGACCCTCAGCGCACGGCTTAGCACCCTGCGCCGAGAATTTCAGAAGAAGCAACGAGAGCGCACTGTGGCTGCGGCAGAAGCGGCTTGGCGTGCCTGTTGGTTTGAAGAATAATGGGAATCGTCGTGAGGATTGACAATATCCGGGTGAGGACGGCTATTGGCGGGTAATCAGCCATTCGCTACTAGCAATTAACAAAAAAGGGGAGAGAAGATGCAAATAGAATCACCGGATTGGCTGCGATTGCAGAAAGCCCTTTCAGTCGAGGCAGAACGGGGCTTTACAGACTTAATGGGGAAACAATATCGTTTCAGTGAATTCTTAAGTCTGGAGTTCGGAAAAACCCCATCTTTTTTGCCGCTGATAGAGCGACATCGGTGGCAAGAGATGGCGTCTCAGTTTGCCCGTTACCCGAACCTCACCCTCTCCCAGCGACAACACTTGGTCTTGGAAACGCGCCGATTTCTCCATCAGATGCAACAAGTCATGGAGAGGCAAGCGCGATCGCGATCGCATCAGCGAAATGAAGACAATCAGCAGCAAGTAGAGACAATTAAATCGCCCCCATCCCCCGATACTCAAGCCCCGCGCACCACGCCCCTCGTCCAGTCCAACACAGCGATTTCTCTTGACCAACCGCTGACCAGTTTGCCAGATGTGGGAGTTAGAAAAGGCGGGTATTTAGCCAAGCTGGATCTGCATACGGTGCGGGATATCCTCTTTTATTACCCCCGCGACCACATTGACTATGCGCGTCAGGTGAATATCTCTGAGCTGGAATCGGGTGAAACGGTGACACTGATAGGAACGGTGAAGCGCTGTACTTGTTTTAGTAGCCCAAAAAACAAGAAATTAACCATAATGCAGGTGGTGCTGAAAGATCGCACGGGTCAAATCAGCCTCAGCCGCTTTTTTGCCGGTTCTCGCTACAGCAATCGCGGCTGGCAAGAAGGGATAAAAAATCGATATCCCCAAGGCGCAGTCGTGGCGGCTTCTGGCTTGGTGAAAAAAAGTCAATATGGTCTGACTTTGGACGATCCACAACTGGAAGTTTTGGCAAACCCTGGAGACCCGATTGACTCCCACACCATTGGTCGAGTCGTGCCGGTGTATCCCCTAACAGAGGGCGTAGCGGCAGATATGGTGAGACAGGCGGTCATTGCTGCTCTCCCCGCCGCCGCCCAGCTCAAAGATCCTTTACCCACGGTTTTACGGGATGGGTATGGATTGATGAAGTTGTCGGATGCGATCGCAAACATCCATTTTCCCGCCGACAGCGCCGCCAAGGAAGCCGCCCGTCGCCGTTTAGTCTTCGATGAGTTTTTCTACCTTCAGTTGGGTTTCCTCCTCCGTCGCCAAGCCCAACGCCAAAAGCAGTCCAGCGCTATCTTGGCTGCCAGAGGGAAGCTGATTGAACAATTCCACCAAGTTTTGCCCTTTCGATTAACGGGTGCCCAACAGCGGGTACTCAACGACATCCTCAACGATTTGCAATCATCCACTCCGATGAATCGGTTGGTACAAGGCGATGTCGGTTCTGGTAAAACGGTCGTAGCAGTCATTGCTATCCTCGCCGCGATTCAATCCGGCTACCAAGCGGCGCTGATGGCTCCCACTGAAGTTTTGGCAGAACAGCACTATCGCAAGTTAGTCAGTTGGTTTAATCTTCTGTACTTGCCCGTAGAACTGCTGACAGGTTCCACCAAAACTGGCAAACGCCGCCAAATTCATGCCCATCTAGAAACCGGCGAACTGCCTCTATTAGTAGGGACTCATGCTCTGATTCAAGAGAAAGTCAATTTTCATAAGCTGGGGTTAGTAGTGATTGACGAACAGCACCGCTTTGGAGTCGAACAACGGGCGTTGTTGCAGCAAAAAGGCGAACAACCCCATGTATTAACCATGACCGCCACGCCAATTCCCCGCACCTTGGCGCTGACAGTTCATGGGGATTTGGATGTGAGCCAGATTGATGAGATGCCACCGGGTCGGCAAGCAATTCATACGACCGTATTCACGGGCAAAGAACGCACCAATGCCTACGATCTAATCTGCCGCGAAGTTGCTCAAGGGCGTCAAGCTTATATCGTCTTGCCCCTGATTGAAGAATCGGAAAAATTGGATGTGCGTTCGGCAGTTGAGGAGCATCAGCGCCTCTCAGAAAGTATTTTCCCTCAGTTCCAAGTAGGATTGCTGCACGGACGTATGACTTCAGCGGAAAAAGATGAGGCAATTACCCGATTCCGCGATAACCAGACTCAAATCATTGTTTCCACTACGGTGATTGAAGTGGGCGTGGATGTGCCGAATGCAACGGTGATGATGATTGAGAATGCCGAACGCTTTGGCTTATCGCAGTTACACCAGTTGCGGGGGCGCGTTGGTCGCGGTGCTGCTCAATCTTTCTGCCTTCTAATGAGCAGCACCAAAACCGCAGATGCTCGTTACCGGCTCAATGTATTAGAACAATCCCAAGACGGCTTTTTTATTGCGGAGATGGATATGCGGCTGCGCGGTCCCGGTCAAGTGCTGGGAACTCGCCAGTCTGGGGTACCAGATTTTGCCTTGGCGAGTTTGGTGGAAGATCAGGAAGTATTGAATATCGCGCGGGATGCCGCCGAGAAAGTGATGGCACAAGATGCCAACTTAGAGCGATCGCCCTTATTAAAAGCTGAGTTAGATTATCGTTACCAGCGCTTAATGGGTGGGGCAATCTTAACATGATTGACCGCGATCGCTGATTCAAATAACTGCTTCCTTTCTCTAGAAGGGTTGTTGGCTGTGAATGCCTGTGATAAACTTAAAAACCTAAGGGCGATTAGCACAGTGGTAGCGCACTTCCTTCACACGGAAGGGGTCACTGGTTCAAATCCAGTATCGCCCATGTATGTTGTACATTAACAAATTATTTGTCATGTCACTACAAGCATAAGTTGTCCAAAATGGTCACTTTATGCTTGTAATTCTCTCTGGTCAACTTATGCTTGTAGCTCGTTGAGCGATCGCACAGTAGTTTTATTTCTCTACCTAAAAAAGTTGTCAAAGCAGCATCGGCACAAGCTAAGCTAGCCAACCTAGCCCCTACCACTACAACACTCATCATCGATTTGAAGTCGCGGCAAGTCTAGCGTCTGTTGTTGAAAAACTGTGGGCAGAGGCTTGGGAAAGGGAGAGTGTTTTAATATCCTAGCAACAGCGATCCGAACATATTAAGTAGTTGTGCGTCTAGAGATAGGTTGCGAAAAAGCGTACCTTAATAATTGACTTATCTGGTATTGGGGTAACTTCTCACCATGAAATACGGGCGTGAAACGCTGGCAGTTTGCCAGCGAATTTTGATTGAATTATTACGACGGCGACGCAGCCTGATTTTTTGGTGTATTTTTCCAGTCTCTGTTTTGCTGATTAATGGGGTTATTCTGGCAGAAAATGCCAAGTTGTCTATGGCTGAGGCTTTTGAAAAGGCTGCTCCCTCAACACTGGTGGGTGCTGCACTATTTTTTAGTTGCTTGGGTGGTAGTGTAGCAACTGTGGTTGCAGAGCGAGAACAGCAAACCCTCAAACGTCTTTTTATCTCACCGCTCAGCGGAACGTCTTATTTCTTAGGAATTTTCCTAGCTCACAGCTGCATTGGTGTCGGTCAAGCCATTTTAGTTTACACGATTGCTGCCTTTTGGAATGCTCAGTTTCAGGGTTCTATTGTGCTAGGAATCCTGATTATTTTTTTGAGTATTATTTCTTATGTTGGTGTTGGGTTTATTCTCGGTACGCAGTTTGCTCGTCGCACAGAGGATGTCAATGCTTTGGTGGCAGCATTTGGGGTGCCTTTATTAATTTTAGGAGGTGCCTTTTTACCGACTTCGCTGTTTTCAAAGACACTGCTAAAAATTGCTAGGTTCAATCCAATTTATCACATGAATGAAGCCCTAATCGGCGTATCTGCTGATGGCAGTGGACTGGGAGAAATTGCATCTCACTTTTGGTTTTTATGCGTGTTTGCAATTTTAATGGTTGTAGGAGGATGGCTGTCCTACCAGCGGATGTTGAGTCTTGAAAGGAGACTGTGATTGTTTAAAAATAGGGATGTATACATAGTTTTTAACGTGGGGTTACGCTAGGCTTTACGCAAAAGCCAGCAAAGTTTAATTTTATTCTTAGCGTATTTGACGAGTTTTTTGCTACATTCCGTGTTTAAAGAATATCGTTCAGCTTGTAATCAATTAGGGAATATTGTGCTACGAATTGAGAAGCTAAATAAATCTTACGGAACACGAGCTGTTTTACAGGAATTAACGCTGCATATCCCCCCTGGAGAAATTTACGGTTTACTGGGACCCAATGGAGCGGGAAAAACCACAACGATTAATATAATTTGTAATTTATTACGGGCGGATAGTGGAGAAATTAAGATTAACAACCAACCTGTCTCAAACGCAACAAAAAATCTGATAGGGGTTGCACCGCAAGAAAATTTACTTTACAAAACCCTAAGTTGTGAGGAAAATCTCCATTTCTTTGCTCGGATTTATGGCTTAACAAATCAGCAGCGGCGTCAACAGGTAGAAGCAAGTTTAGCGGCTGTTAATTTATTAGATAGAGCAAAAAGTCCGGTGGAAACGTTGAGTGGTGGAATGCAGCGGCGGTTAAACATTGCGGTTGCTTTGGTACATCAGCCTAAGTTGATCGTTCTGGATGAACCCACGACTGGATTGGATATTGAAGCGCGTTACGAAATTTGGGAGTTAATTCGGAATCTGAAAAATCAGGGGATTACAATTCTGCTCACGACTCATTTATTAGATGAAGCCGAACGCCTTTGTCAAAAAATCGGGATTCTCAAAGGGGGTAGTATTTTGGCGGAGGGAAGTTTAACAGAACTGCGAAAATTAGTGCCAGCAGTAGAAGTTGTGGTGGTGGAGACGCCGGAGGAGGAGCAAGCGATCGCTCGCGCGGAAAAATATAATTTCACTCCTCGGCGTTATGGGAATGACTTAGCTTTTTGGCTACCAGAACATCTAGAACTAAAGGAAATTATCTCCTGTTTTGATGGAATTCCTCTCGATTCGATTGCGCGGCAACCTGTACGCTTAGAGCATATTTATGTTGAGGTGACGCAAGGTTAAGAATTGCGCGATCGCAATATTTCTGTGTAGCAGACTAACCAAAAATAAAGTGCAATATTAATTTCGCTGAACAACTTTGGGACACCCTCTAGCAAGGCGGGAACTGCATCGCCGCTTAACTTTAGCGAGTCTACAGCGATCGCGCTAAATAATAAACCGATACCACTTAGTAGCAGAATGTATGGTGTTGATTGTATTTTCCGCCTGAAAGCTAATCCGTATCCCAAGGTCGCTATGGCATATACGACGATGGTTATCAACTTGGGAATTCCTGCTCTTAAAAGAATAATGTGAATCCGAAAAATTTCATTAACGAGGAAACCTCCGGTTATGATTGCCGAATACAAAATAAATAAATTTCGGGTTTGTTGTGGTTGAATCGTTCTTAGCAGTACAAAACTAAAAGTGCAAACAATGGGCGGTACAGCACATAATAATTGGAACGTATGAGTTAACAAACCCGCATTCGGATCTGGTGGGGCAAGTGGCGGCTCGAATAATATTCCTGCTGATGCACCAAAAAATTTGGTATAGACAATCAAAGCAATAACTGCTAGGAAAGAGAAACTATTGACCCAAAACGCAGAGCGGTAACTTGCCATAATTTAACTAGAAACGCTATCTCCTCAATAGAGATACACGATTCGCGCCAGCAGTTACGAATTATTGCTGTAAGAATCAGCTAATGGTTCGCCACAAGCAATTTTATATGTTTCAATCTGCTAATTAAATAAGAGAAAATAGGAGAAAGCTGCCGCGATCGCTACTGTTAACTCGTACCGATACAGCGCTTTCACGGCTGACTCCCTAAAATTCTGATGCGAAAAATTCTCTGCGTTCCGATCACCAATTCCACATGATGGGGCTATCGTCTAGACGATCGGTGACAATCCGCCCAATTGCATCAATTTCCTGCAATTCATCAGTGGATAGTTTAATATCACCCGCCTTAGCGTTGTCTATGACTTGTTGGGTATTTCTCGCACCCGCGATCGCATTCGTTTGTGGTTGGGCAATTAACCACGCCAATGCCAGTTGAGCAAGGCTACACTGATGGCGTTCGGCAATCGGACGCAGTTTATCCAAAGCTTGCTGGGCGCGTTCGTAGTTCTCCCCTTGAAAAAGCTTATTTTTCGCACGATTATCCGCTGGATCGAATTGATGATCGGAACCGAATTTTCCAGTTAATAATCCTTGAGCTAGAGACGAATACGCAAGAATTGAAATCTTGTTTTCAACGCAGTAAGGCATGGCATCCTTTTCCACCCAACGCCAAAACAGGGAATACGGCGGTTGCAAACTATCGATGCGTCCATACTGGGCAGCTTCTTCCAACTGGGCGCGGGAGAAATTAGAAACCCCAATTGCCCGAATTTTACCTTGTTCCTTCAGGTGGTTAAGGGCGTTCATGGTTTCTTCAATGGGGACTATTTCGCTTTTAAACACTCCAGAGGGCCAGTGAATTTGGTATAGGTCGATATAGTCGGTTTTCAGGTTTTTGAGAGAGCGATCGCACGCTTCAATCACTTGGTCGTACTTGAGATGATTGGCAAACACCTTAGTTGCATAAACCGCTTGGTCGCGTACATCTGATAGCGCTTGGGCGACAATCTGCTCAGAATGCCCCTCACCGTAGACTTCAGCGGTGTCAACGGTGGTGATACCGGCATCAAATGCCCCCCGGATTGCTTTGATCGTGTCGGTGTCTTCAATTCCCACCCACATCTTTTTGCCAGCTTGCCATGTACCCATGACAATCGGAGAGATTTGAATGTCGGAAGTGCCTAACTGTCGTTTTTCCATGCGTCAATCCTGGTTTATCGGGTTCTGTTTTCATATTAGGCAACACTTGGAAAGGGGGACGCGATCGCTTTGTTGATTTTCAACATCAAATCAGCATCAAAGTAACGATGTTCGCTGACCTGTCGTGCGATCGTCGTTAACCTGGAATTAAGAATACCCAACACTTATGCAATCCACGACGACCCCTACAACCACAACTCACGCCCTCAAAGAATGGGCGGTTGCTGTCGATGCCTTAGAACAAGGCAAAACGATTATGCTGCTACGTAAAGGCGGCATCCGCGAGGAAAACAACCGCTTTACCGTTGCCGAAACAGAAGTTTTGCTCTACCCAACTTATGAACATCAACAACCCGATTTGCTGAAAGCGGAATATTCCAATTTGGTGCAACCCGTCGCCTCCGGTTGGCATCCAGAAACCATCCGAATCGGTGCTTGGGCTGAAATTACTGATATTTTGCCTGTGAATGAAGCATCAGCGGTGAGAGGGCTGCTACCGTACCATATTTGGAACGAGCAATTTGTCAGCGATCGCCTCAAATGGAAGCCGCGTCAGCCGATTTATGTGCTGCTACTACGCACTTACAAACTGACTCAAGCGCAGATTATCGCTTACCGCCCGGAATATGGAGGTTGCAAGTCGTGGATCGATCTTGCAAGCGCGATCGCATTTGAGGATGCAAAACCTGTTTTAGATGATGCAGAATATGCTCAGCAAGTCACAACAATTCGGCAAATAGCTAATTGGTGAGAAGTATTCCATTATCCGCTATGTCAAATCTGGTTAATTCGCCGTAATTCTCCGGAACCCCACCCCGCCATCTATTGCGGCTCCGGCTCCCCTCCTCGCAAGCGGGGAGGGGCTGGGGGTGGGGTTCTTTTATTATGGAAACCGGACAGATTACCCATTACCAGACATCGGGTGCGTCAGCGGTAACTCTAAAGTAAACGTTATCTCTTCAGAAACACTCCTGACTCGAAGAATGCCGCCTAAATGTTGGGTGAGTTTCTGCACCAGCGCTAATCCTAAACCAGTTCCGCCCTGCTTCCAGCGATCGGCACGGGGAATGCGGTAGAACTTGTCAAAAATGCGGGGTAGCTCATCAGGCGGAATCTCGACCCCAGAGTTGCTCACCTTGATTTGCATCATTGCCGAAGCGGCACGGACTGTTACTGTAATGCGTTCTCCTGGTGGGGTATACTTGCACGCATTATTGAGCAACTCTGTCAAAATTCGCTCCACACTGGCTAATTCCGAGACTAGGGTGGGCAAGTTTGAGGGAATATCAACCTGTAAGATTTGTTCGCGTTCCTGTATGCGGGAGCGAAAGGATTCAATAATATTCGGCAACCACTCTGGTAGATCGATTGCCGTGGCAAGAAAGCTGGGATAAGACGCAGCTGCTAGCCGTTGCAAGTCTAGAAGGTCATTGATTAGCTCAGTTTCTCGGTTGCACTCTGTTTGCAATATTTGTAGATAGCGCTGAGAGCGATCGCCTGTCGGAGAAACCTTGAGCATTTGGATCGCCATTTTCATATTGGCGATAGGAGTCCGCAATTCGTGGGAAACCGTGCTGAGGAAGTCATCTTTGAGTTGATTGAGTTTCTCCAGTTCCTGCACTTGGGCAAGGGATGTTTGATAAAGTCGGGCTTGACGAATGGCGATCGCGCATTGATTGGCTACCTGTTTGACCAGCCGAATCTCCAGATTGTTAAAGGTATAATCTGGGTGATGGAATAACCACAAATCCCCCAGGACTCCTTGATCGTCGAACATCGGACAAGCTAACATCGATGCCTGACCGTGGATAGAGTTGCCAGAGAAGGAACACAATTGAAAATGCTTCCCTTGCCGGAGGGGTCGATAAATTTCCGGAAAAGAAGCCATTTGCAAGACGCGACCCTTCGAGGAAGGCATTGAGGCGGCGTATTCGTAGCAAATCGTGGCAGTTTCTTGTTCCAAGTTGTAGAGCGAAGCATGGCAGCTGCTCATGTTGAAAGAGAGTGCCAACTCCCTAACCGCTGCTTGCAAAATTTGGCTTTCGTCCAGACTATCGCGGACTTTGTCTGTGATGCGTTTCAGCACCGCATCAAAGCCGAGTGCTTTTTGCAACTGGGTGGTACGTTTTTGCACTTGGCGTTCCAGATTGGAGTTCATCTGTTGCACCTGCTTAAACAGTGCCGCTTGCTCAATGGCGATCGCTAACTGATTCGCCAATGAAGTCAGTAAGTCAATTTCTAATTGCTGCCACTGTCGGGGTTGCGAACACTCATGGACACAAAGCAACCCCCACAGTATAGGCGTGGGGGAAGTGGTGCAAAACACCGCATTCGCTCCCGTATTTTCCGCGACGGTGAAGATTTCGTCCCTGCCTCTTTGCAAAATCGGGACTATCAAAGTCGCTCTGACTTGAATCTCAGCCAGTAGGTCAAAATGATATTTATCTAAATCTGCGGTATGAATATCTTCTATCCCGGTGATTTCCCCTTGTTGGTGGCGCTGGACATAAATGTCTCCTAGTGGTTTTGAGATGGTGCTTCCCTGGAGAGACTTACACCCAGAACCGACCGATTCCATCATCACGAATCCACTCCAGTCTGGCTGGAAACGGTAAACGATTACCCGGTCGGTCAGGAGCAATTCTCGGACTTCAGTGACGGTCGTACTGAGAATCTCGTCTAAGTCTAAAGATTGGCGAATGCGTTGAGCGATCGCTGCTACCAATCGCTGTCGTTCAGTCTGCTGCGTTAAAGCGAATTGTGCGAGCTTCTGTTTGGTGATATCCAGAGTAGTGCCAATCATCCGCACCGCTGTGCCTGTTTCGTTGCACAGCAACTGGCTTTTTGTCATCATCCAACGAATGCTGCCATCAGGCCAGACAATGCGAAATTCCTGTTCGTAGCCCTGATTTTCTTCCAAGGCACGAATTGCTGCTTGCTGTACGGATTCGCGGTCTTCCAGATGAATGTATCCGAGGAAGGCTTCATAGGTTTTCTCAAAGCTACCAGGAGTCAAACCAAATAGCTTTTCATTGTTGTCAGTCCAGGCCACTTGATTCGTGAGGATGTTCCAGTCCCAAATGCCCATTTGTGCAGCTTCCAGAGCTAGTCTCAATCGCTCCTCACTTTGTTGCAGTGCCTCTTCTGCTTGCTTGCGTTTCGTGATATCGAATCGAATTGCTAAATATTGGAACGGTTTTCCTTGGTCATTTAGAAACGGCACAATCGTAGTATCGACCCAGTAACAAGTGCCATCCTTCGCTCTATTTTTAATTTCCCCTTGCCAAATTTTTCCGTCAGAAATCGTTGCCCAAAGATTTTGAAAGAATTCTTTTGCATGGAATCCAGAATTGATCAAACGATGACTTTGTCCAATCAATTCTTCTCTGGCATATTTAGAAATTTGACAAAATTTATCATTAACATAGTTAATCGTTCCCTTCTCGTCAGTTGCTACCGCGATCGCTGCTTGATCTAAAGCAAACTTGATGTCTGATAATTCCTTCAAAGATTTTTCTAATGCCTGTTCAGCTTGCTTACGTTCGTCAATATTTTCAATAACCGAAATGAAATACTTCGGCTCACCCGTTGGTTCCCGTACCAGCGATACAGTCAAATTAATCCAAACTTGAGAACCATCTTTGCGGATGGAGCGCTTCTTGATGGAATAGGTCTGAATCTCTGACGCCAACATTTGGCGGACGTGTTCTAGATCCGCACTTAAATCATCGGGGTGAGTAATATCCTGAAAAGTGCGCTGTCGCAGTTCCTCTGGCGTGTAACCCACAATATCGCAGAGTTTTTGATTAACCAGTAACCACTGCCCGTCGATGCTGACGTGAGCGATGCCAACAGCAGCTTGGTTAAATGTTGCCTGGAAGAACCTGTCGCTTTCTCTGTGTGCCTCTTGCGCTTGCCTACGGTTACTTATATCAGTAAATATGCTGATAAAACCCTGAAATTGACCGTTTTCGCTAAAGATTAGATGGGTTCTAGCGGCTACCCACATCTCTCGATTATTTTTGCAACGCCAACGCCACTCGTGCTGTTCTTGGCTTCCCTGCTGCATCCGCTGGTAATACGAGTGTGCTTCAGCAAGGTCTTCCTCAAAGAGGAAATCAAATGCAGGACGACCCAAAATTTCCTCACTTGAATAGCCGAGCATTTCGGCGGTTTGCTGGTTAACGTATGTCGTTTTTCCCTCAGCATCGATTATCCAAATGCCTTCACCCGTCGCATCCAGAACTCGCCGATACATCTGTTCGTTTTGGCGCAGCAGTGCCTCAGTTTGTTGGCGCTGATTGATTTCATGTTGCAATTGTTCGTTAGCTTGCGCCAGTTCCGCAGTCCGGTTTCTTACCCGCTTTTCCAACTCTTCATCAGCTTCGTGCAACTTCGCCTCTGTTTGCTGACACCGGGTTAATGCAGCTTGCAACGCTTCTTTGGCTTTGAGAAGCTTTAGAGTTTGTGCTTTAAGCCGCATATCAAACTCTCTAGACATTCTGCGTTTTAATCTGCTCATCATAACTAGCCGCGTTGCAAAGTACAGTGCTACGATTAGCTTCTTCTATCTTCTTCAGTTACGAATGCGATCGCTCATAAGTTTTCTGGACTGTAGAAGACCTTTAAGAAGCTACGCTCACCATTTTCCCGCTTCTTCCATCTTCAAGGCAGGGGATGCCGCGTATACCGACATAGGTTGTGCGATCGCAATCTCCTTTTGCCTAAAAGACATTTGCCTACTTTGATATGCTATAACTTTCTCCTTGAACAAGGACTTACTACCGACAGACCAGCATCAGTCGGGCATTTTGTCCGATTCCCCAGGCATGGTTTTGTGCCTAGATTTATTAGAGCCTATATAGATCCTATAGAGTTTCAGAAGGGTTACACGTTCCCGTTTTTGCGAATTTGGCAATCATCTACGCGGTTTTTTCATAACTTCATATCAATTTTATGTTTCATATTTTACTGAATACATCTTGCTTGTTATATATTTACACCGATTAAGTGCATTGCCGCATTTGCTGATGCGAGAGCTAAGTCAAAGGGAATTCACCCGATTGGCTAAGACTCAACTGTGTTACCGAGACAATGTTTCCCCAAAAAAAGCGACTGGCAACGACCTTTGAGCAAAAGTAATTATAGCCATAGGTCAAAGACTTTGGGTGAGTGGCGTGAAGAATTCGTCTCAATCGGTTCGGTGTCAAAGCGATCGCATTGATGTTGAGTTAAGAATGAATGCTACTAGACAACTTATTCCACAATTGGCGCTATATACAACTAGGCTAAGTTACCAGTTCCTATTAGCTATTTTGCATAAATTGTCAAGAAAAAAGTGATAAGTTTTATAACTACATTGCGCGAGCTTGATTGGAGCAAAAATTTTGTGAGTTCTTTAGAGGTATGTTATTGTAAACGATTAATAAATCCAACTTTCCTTGGAGCAGCAGTTCATCCTAAGAGATTTTCCGGTCAAATCAAGTCGAGCGACTTTGAGCCGTCTTAGCAACTCTTAGTTGAGCTGTATAGACAGCTATTGTTAAAGGATGTTAAAGGAAGCTTCCTCCAAGCATTTACCCCAAGAAAATCTGCTCAAGGGTTCACCCCTTTTTTTGAGAAAGGAGTTTTCTGATGCCTAAACAAATGTCCTGGTTGCCTAAGTCTGCGACGGATGATGAGAAGATTTTGTATTTGCAAAATCAACCCAATGAACCCTGGCGACCTTACACAGCCTTTCCGCAATACGCTGTACCCGACTACCGCGAACCAGGAATTTCTAGGGGTTGGGCAACTTACCAAAAGTTAATCCGGACAGGCTGGACTTTGGTTCCTAGTGAGAAGGCGCAGGAATTTTCTATTATAAATTCAGAGCAAAGCTGATAAAAAATACCCAGCAAGCAAAGAAAATTAACAATATCAAGTGTAGAAATGCCTGCTACCCATAAGTCTCTGGAGACCGTTTTTGCTAATGCAGCGTTGATTGATATCTAAAACATTTCTTAGCTCCCAATCCTAGATAAATTGAGAACTAAGAAAAAGTTGCACAGGGCGTTAATTTCTGAATTGTTTTAATTGTTTGCGGAGTAGGGCGATTTCGGTACTGTTACCGCTTTCTTCGCCCATTTCAAATAATTGAAATTTCTTTTGAGCCAACTCGGCTGCGGTTTGAATGAAAGCGCGTTGTTGTTTGGGTGCTACGCGCAACCGCGCGAGGGTGTTGGAACGCCTGTTACAGAGTGCTTCGTAGTCAGCAGATGAAATTACAGTTGGAACTTCGTCGCTAAGGTATGTTTTAAGCATTTTGCGATCGCGATCGGCAGCGACAAACCCTAAAACAATCATTAAAGCTGCCAGGAACCCGTAATTCCACAAAGCGATCGCTAGGGTCGCACCACCGCTGGCTTTTGCTAAAATCAGTGCGCCATTGTGGATTAAATGGGCACTCATCGCCGCAATCAACCCGCCAGAGATTAGCAGTATTTTCGTAAACAAGTTATGCCGATGGCGTGCCAAACCAAACCCGATGCCGGTGAGAGCTGTCCAAAAGCCGTGCATGAAGCCCAAGACTATGACACGTAGCAGCAGCAGCTGTCCCCATTCTTCCCATGTCTTTGTGCCCAGCAAGTACAGGATATTTTCTACATAGGCAAATCCGAAACCCGCCATCGCCCCATAGACAATCCCATCTACCCAGCCATCAAATTCTCTGCGATACCACAGGTAAATAATTGCTACAGCAGCGCCTTTGAGGATTTCTTCGGTGACGGGTGCATTGACAGCCGTGGTGATGAATTGACCCCCAAGACTTTCTGCACCAAATATCAGTTGGATGGGTACGTTTAGAATTAATTGCACAATGATGCCACCCACCACTGCTGGCAGCGCCCCCCACAAAAATGCCGCAATCAGATAGCGTGTCGGTTCTTTCTCAAACCGATCGATGCTAATCACGATGCGGATGTAAATAAATGTAGGAATCGCTATTAGAATGGCTGTGATTAAGAATCTATCCATAGAGAGAGCTTTAATTTATTCGTTTATAACTTATTGCTCAGTCACTTGTCTGGTACTGTTACCCAAAAGTAATCCGCGATCGCTTTATCAGTTTGTGCAGGCTCTTCTACCGTAGGATTGAGTAAAATCGAGCGTTGGACTATTTTATTGCCCAAGCGTCGAGCAACACGGCTGGGAATTCCATAGCCGTAGACTATATGAGCTTGTCCAGCCAGCACGACGATTTGATAATCTGGATGGGTTTTTAGAAACTGCGCGATCGCATCTGCCATTGTTTCATCCCACAGCACTTGGGCAGTGAAAAATCGCTCGAAGTTGGCACTCGAACCATGACCCGCGACTTGATGTTGTTGAAAAGCCTGTTGTACCATTTGGCGATACTCAGGATTATCAGTACGGATTTCAGCCTTTGCTGGAATATAGCGCCGTTCTGCTGCTGTCAGGCTTTCTAATCCTTGTCGGGCAACTTTGCGGGTGACTTCGCTGGGAGTATTTAAAGCTAAGACAGGCAGTTTCTTTTCCTTAGCAAAACCCAAAATTGGGGCGTAATATTCCCAAGAAAAACCCCAGCGTTTTTTATATTCGCTTTGTTCGATTAGCTGAGTTTCTGTTATCTTCCCCGCCAGATAGCGATCGAGTACGCCTTGATAGGGACGCTGGAACATCTCCATCGCGATCGCTACTTTCCGATTTCGCCGATAGAGTTCCTGAATTATCTCCAGTTGAGCTTGGTGATCTTCAGGGCTATCGTGGGTTTCCCCTAAATAAATGACGTTTACCTTTGCGAGTTGTTGCAAAACTTCGGGTCCAGTATAGCTCTGCTGCGTTTGAGGGCTGGAGATTGTTTGGGAATAAGCAGGCAAGGCACAGAGGAGGAAAATAAACAGCGACCAAGCGCAGAATTGGCTGAATGAGTATTTTTTCATAAAGAGATTGTGGCAGGAGAGCATTCTTCTCAGCTTACTTATTTCCAGCTACATGAAAAACCCGTTCTCTTGGGGAAAACGGGTTTCTTGACGTTCAGTTGTGGCAACGATTGAGTTAAACCCCTTCAACTTCCGCCACCATCAACAGCGTCTTCAGTACAGAATCCGGGTTTAAACTGATCGAATCAATCCCCAGTTCTACCAAGAATCGAGCAAATTCCGGGTAGTCGCTGGGCGCTTGACCGCAGATACCGATTTTGCGATTAGTTTTCTTAGCGGCAGCGATCGCCATCTTCACCATCCGCTTCACTGCTTCGTTACGTTCGTCAAAAATATGCGCTACTAACGCAGAATCCCGATCTAAACCTAACGTTAGCTGTGTTAAGTCGTTAGAACCGATCGAAAAACCATCAAAAACTTCGGCAAATTCTTCAGCCATGATTACGTTACTGGGCAACTCGCACATCACGTAAACTTGCAAACCGTTTTTACCTTGTTCCAAGCCATGCTTCGCCATCTCTGCTAACACCTTGCGCCCTTCTTCGGGAGTGCGGCAGAAAGGAATCATCGGGATAACATTGGTTAAACCCATTTCATCTCGCACCCGCTTCAAGGCTTGACACTCTAAAGCAAAAGCATCGCGATAGTTTTCATCATAGTAACGAGACGCCCCTCGCCAGCTAAGCATTGGGTTTTCTTCTTTGGGTTCAAATTGCCTTCCTCCCAAAAGATTGGCGTATTCATTACTCTTGAAATCGCTCATTCGCACTACTACCGGATTGGGATAGAAAGCAGCGGCAATTCTGGCGGCTCCTTGAGCTAACTTATCCACAAAATATTGAGGTTTGTGTTCACAAGCTACCGTCATTTCCGCAATTTTTTCTTTAGCTTCTACATCCTCTAATTTGTCGTAATAAATCAAAGCTAAAGGATGGGCTTTGATGTGATTAGCAATGATGAATTCCAGCCTAGCTAATCCTACCCCATCATTCGGAATCGCTGAGAGGCTAAATGCTTCTTCAGGATTGCCTACATTCATCATAATTTTAGTGCGAGTGCGGGGTAGGTTCTCCAGCGGAATTTCTTGAACTTCGTAGGGTAATAATCCGGAATAAACCCGTCCTTCTTCTCCTTCAGAACAAGAAACCGTAATTTCTTGGCCTGTTTTTAAAATATCTGTACCATTTCCGCAACCCACAATGGCTGGAATTCCCATTTCTCTGGCAATAATTGCCGCGTGACAGGTACGCCCCCCTTTATTCGTAATAATCGCGCTAGCTTTTTTCATGATTGGTTCCCAATCAGGGTCAGTTTTATCAGTGACTAAAACTTCCCCGGCTTGGAACAAATCAATTTTGTTCGCATCGAGAATTACCCTGGCTTTGCCCTGCCCGATTGCCTCTCCAACGCTACGCCCTGTTAGTAAAGGTACCGCCTGCTGCCCTCCTACCAGATGATAGCTACGCAGAACTGTTTTATTCTTTTGCGATTGCACTGTTTCTGGGCGAGCTTGGACGATGAAAAGCTCATTAGTAACGCCATCTTTTGCCCACTCAATATCCATCGGCATATCTTTGCCGTGGACATCGCTGTAATGATTTTCAATCAAGCAAGCCCACTCGGCGAGTTGCAAAATTTCGTCATCGTTGAGGGCGAATTTCCGTTGATCGCTTAAGGGCACTCGCTCATTCTTAGTGATTTTACAGCCCCCCTGATCGCACACTAATTTGAATTCTTTGCTGCCCAGTCGTTTGTCAATAATTGGGCGGAATCCATCTTTTAAGGTAGGTTTGAAAACCAGATATTCATCAGGGTTAACTGCCCCTTGAACTACATTTTCCCCTAACCCGTAAGCGGCTGTAATTAAGGCGGCATTTTTAAACCCAGTTTCGGTATCAATCGAGAACATGACACCAGAGGAGGCTAAATCCGAACGTACCATTTTTTGCACGCCGACGGAAAGCGCAACATCAAAATGGTCGAAGTTCTTGATGTGGCGGTAAGAAATTGCACGGTCGGTAAATAGGGAGGCAAAGCATCGATGACAAGCTGCCAAAACTCCTGGAGCGGTTTGAACGTTTAGGAAGGTTTCTTGTTGACCGGCAAAACTAGCATCGGGCAAATCTTCAGCGGTGGCAGAGGAGCGAATAGCTACATCCATGTCAGAGCCATAAAGCTTGCACATCTGTTGGTAAGCTGCGGTAATTGCTGCCCGTAGTTCCTCAGGGAAAGGCGTATGCATTAACAATGCTCGTGCCTTTTTTCCGCGTTCCCGCAGGTTGTCGAGGTCTTCAACATCCAAGTCAGAAAAGAGCGATCGCAGCTTGTCTTCTAATCCCGCTGATTGAATGAAATAGCGGTAGGCATACGCCGTTGTGGCAAACCCGTTGGGAACATTGACTCCCTGGCGGGTTAACTGCTGAATCATTTCCCCTAAGGAAGCATTTTTTCCGCCTACCAAAGGGACATCGATAATTCCAACTTCATCGAACCAGAGAATTAGCGATCGCTCTTTGGATAAGTGCAATGACCTTTCTGCCGCTGCTGTAACCATAGCTTTTTCTCCTTTTGTAGCTTTAGTCTAGCGATGGCGAGGCTGAGAATGGGTAAATTAGATCACTTCTTCATTAATTTTGTAATTTCTTTGGGATCACTGCGAAATCAGCCGGTTTTGGTTATAATTTCCAGAGATTAAAGCTGCCAATTAGCAAAAATGTCCTCGATAACAGGTCGGAATAAAGCTTAAAGAATTCAGAATAAATACTGAGGGATCGAGGATAAAGGTAAACAGAGTTTATAACTTTCGCCTTTCCTGCTCAAACTTTTTTACCCTTTAATTAATTAATTCCGATTTCCAGCCAAGTCCTTGTAGGCTGAGAATTGTTCTCTTGATTCCTTACTGAGGTACAAAGCAAAACGATAAAAGCCTCCCTACCTTCTTGCACGCAAAACAAAATAGCAGACCAAATGGAAAAAATTCCCCCATCTCTGTGAAGTTCGGGGGCAAGGAAGGAGCTGTTGTAGAGCAATCAAAAAGGGTAGGCGATCGCGTTTGCGATCGGAAGATTGGGAATGTTACAAGCGAGCATGCCCTGTATTGCTGAGATACGCCCCCACGTTTCTAGCGTGGGGCTACATAAACGAAGTTTGCCGGGAGCAGGCTAAAATTCTTAGTCTGTTCCCGGCAGCCGTTATCCTCGCAAGCCTCCACCCTTCAGGGTGTAGGCGCATGATGCATTGGGATGCTCCCAGTTAGCAGTTCCCTATCACCCAAGTACCACGTTTCCAATCTTCAGGCACTTGTCTCAAACTTTATATCTCAACCGGGTTACTTTCCATTTGACGATGGCTTGATTGAACAGCGATCAAACCATTCCTGGTAAGTTGCCTGATGTTCTGCGTCTTCTAGAATGATTTCCACTCGGACTTTGGCACACCCATGCCCACGCTGATGCGCGATCGCATCTAAAATTCGACTTGCTGTTCTCGGTGAATCAAACTCACCTCTAACTGTTGGCTGAGTATCTAAACTTGTAGTTTTAGCGTCGATACTTGTAGATTTAGCGCCGATAGCTGCTTCAATCAGCTCAAGACCAGGAATTTCTCCTTGTCCTAAATCAATTTCTGCAAGCTGTTTGTGTTCGGGGCTGACTTGTTCAACAATTAGAATTTCGCGGCGGACTGGCACCTCTACCATGCGCGTTTCGATTTCTTTGCGAACGATAACTTCACCGACTTTATGTTTGTTGCTGTCAATGACTAATCGTTCTTCTAACAACCGGAAGATTTCTTCCTCGACAACTTCTGACTCTGTACTAAAAGTATTAGAAGCATCCTCTGGCATACTATTTCGCTCCAGTTCTTCTGGGTGATTATTTAAGTCATCTGGCGTTGCCATGACAGAGGCAGTCGAGGCATCTGTTACTTCCCATTCAGCTTTTTTTGAGATTGGTGAAGTTTCTAAAGGCTCTACATCCGTTGTTTTTTCTAAGGGTACATATTCAGGCAAATACTGGGTTTCCGCTTTGCTAATGTCTACAAACAGAGTTTTTGTAGACGAGTCCACCTGCTGGATATGCTTGCTTCGGATGAGAAATAATGGGGCATTTTGATTTAGCCCTTCTTGAGATATCACTAAGTTTAGCTGACGGTCTGAATCGAGATTTACATCCTTCACCTTTCCTAACAGCAAGTTTTCCCGATCTCTGACTGCAAAAGATTTAAGTTTACTTTGCAATTTATTTAGCAAGACATTAATTCTGACATCGTTTCGCCTTGCTCCTTGCCCTTGTGCTAGCATTTGATGGTTCATTTTAAAAACTTCCTAAACGATCTTGAAGCAAAATTCGATTTTTTCTTCCATTTATGAACGGGTGTTTATGTTTATATAGATAACAAGCAAGTCCTCATCCCAGTTTGAAGTTTAGATTTTGGATTAGGCATGGGGAAAGGGGATCTTTACCAGTAGCATATTCGCTTTGTTAGTAACGAATTTTCGGTTGAGTTGTGTGACTAATCGTTACCCAACCGACAAAAGACAATGGTAATACAATCCCATATCCGCCATTTCAAAATTTGCAGCCCTTTTCCTAAACTCAAAAGTTTCTAGCCAGACTTGACGAATAAACACCCGATAATGCTTAAGCGTTTTATTGAAAATTAGGTGGTTGTATAGTTGGCATCCATCCAACAGCGAGGTAGGCTTTCCCCAGAAGGAAAAATTAATTCTTTCTTCTCAAAAGAAGCTTTTTCCTGTTCCTCCTGCCCTGCTTGATCTCGCCCAGAAATTGCATCATTATTAGGGTTGAACAGCTCCTCAATATCGAGAACTTCTATCAAATCGCCGGTTTGTTTGTTTTTGAGAAACATGAAGACTTTCTAAATTAGGTTATCAAGTGCAAGTTAGTGGTAGGAAAACCCTACCTCTAAAGGTGCAGGCAGAGCTAATAATTCGCCCTGCCTGCATGGTTTTTACTCGCTTAAATCATCGGTGACTTAATCGCTCGTTGGAGGGCTTCTTAAATCCGATCAGAAGGTAAGTTAGTAGGGCGGTTAATAGTAGCTTGCCCGTCCGTATTCACATCTAACTCTTCACGACGAATCGTTTCTTCTGCGTCAACTGTTTCGTGGTCTACAACTTTCTTAACTCTGACTTCCTCACGCACAAAAGCTTCTTTGTGAATGTCAGGAGTTTCTTCGTAGATTTCCACGCGGGCAACTTCCCCTTCGCGGAAATCAGCTTCGCCAGGAGTTACGGCTGTTCCAGCATCTGCTGGAGTAACTCGCTCAATCACCACTCGCTCTTTTTCAACTGGTACTGACACTCGTGCAGTTTCGGTTTCAATGTGCTTACCAACCGTAACTTCCCCGGTTTTAACGCGAGTTTTGTTAGCAATCAACCGCTCTTGGTACAGTCTGAGAGTTTGATGATCCCGATCGTTCAGTCCGTACAAATTCGGCTCTTGCTGATAGTTGTAGGTACTCCGATCGTAAGCGTCAATGTTAGGCGTAGCCGCTGCATAGGAGGTATCAACAACAGGTGCTGCATCAACGTTAGCAGAGGTAGCAGAGGCTCCAGTAGAGGGAGTGCGATAAACGCCTCTTACCCGTTCTTCATAGTCGTAATCAGTCCTGGTAGCTTCGTTGAACTCTGGTAAAGCTTCTGCTTGCTCTCTGGTCATGCCAATGGCATAAACCCGATCCGTGTTGTAATCGATTCGCGAACGACCAATTGGTAGTAAAACTTTTTTGCCAAAAATCCAAAAGCCTAGGTCAACAACTAAATAACGGAAATGACCTTCTTCATCAACTAGAACATCGCTAACGGTTCCAATTTTATCGTCGGTACTACTTTCTGAATAGACCCCCATTCCATGAAGGTCATCTCCTTCAAAAGTCTCGCTGTAGTTTGGATCAAAGTCAGTGAGTTTTAAAAGAGGCATGGTTTTGTTTCCTCAAAATTATTTCTATATTTGCGATTTTATTAATTTTATTAAGTGTTTCCATCTCCCTAGCGACTGAATTAACTCGCGTTAAGTAACTCCTGCAAAAATTAAATCAAAGGATTTCAATATTTAAACTTGAGTTATTGAAAATGTAACTTGGTGGTTGAGCTTGAGTTTTTTAGGCAGTAACTGATAGCTAAAAATATTAAGAAATATTAATTAAGAGCAAGTTAAGATAAACAAATGCGTATTCCTAAGGGCTGAAAAACAAGTAAGAATTAAATCAGAAATAGCTAATAGTATCTAAGAAGTTCAAAAATTAATCTGCCTAACGGTAGAAAATGAGGATGTATAATCAGTCGTGGTTCAAGCAGGTGCAAAAGCACCGTGCGATCGCAGTCATTCGCGCACCGCAGATGGAGCTGGGTCGCCAAATGGCTCATGCGGTTGCGTCTGGGGGAATGCAGTTGATTGAAATTACTTGGAATAGCGACAACCCAGCAGAATTGATTGGTGATTTGCGATCGCAATTACCCGCGTGTACGATTGGCACGGGCACTGTATTAAATCGGGAACAGCTTAAAGACGCGATCGCTGCCGGTGCCCAGTTCGTCTTTACTCCCCACGTTGACCCAATCTTAATTCAGATAGCAATGGATAGCGGCGTGCCGATGGTGCCGGGGGCGCTGTCTCCAACGGAAATTGTCACCGCGTGGCAAGCCGGTGCCAGTTGTGTCAAAGTGTTCCCCGTCCAAGCGGTAGGCGGTGCCAGCTACATCAAAAGTCTGCAAGGGCCATTAGGACATATTCCCTTAATTCCGACTGGGGGGGTCACGGTAGAAAATGCTAAAGCCTTTCTCGCGGCTGGAGCGATCGCGGTCGGACTTTCCGGCAGTTTATTTCCCCAAAACTGGGAAGCCAATGCGTCGTCCTCTGGATGGGAGGCGATCGCCAAACGCGCTCAAACTCTGATGCAATTAGTGAATGAATCCACCAGCTGAGTTACGATTGAGCTAATAAAAGACCGACATTAGTTGCTCCTAGCAGCTAATCAGAGCTTTTCGCTGAATTTTTCTAACCGATCCACCGAGTGAGATGATTTGCCATGAAAAGCATCATTTCTGCTAATTTGCTGCATCGCCCAGTTGCATTTTTTGCTGGGGCGGTGGTGGCGCTTACGGCTTTGGATGCTGCTTTCGCACCCGCGATCGCTCAAACAAAGCAGCCGATTGTGGCTGCAAAAATGCAGGAGTTGCAACAATCTGATCAACGCTGGATTCAGATTGACCTGTCCAAGCAACGACTGGTTGCTTGGGAAGGTGGAAAACCCGTCTATGCAGTAGTGGTTTCCACTGGCAAACGTTCAACCCCCACTCGCACCGGCACGTTTGCGATTAAATCTAAACATCGGTCTGCCAGGATGCGCGGGGCTGATTATGATGTTCCGAATGTTCCTTACACGATGTATTACCACGGTGGTTATGCCATCCACGGTGCTTATTGGCATCGCCGGTTTGGAACTCCCGTTAGCCACGGTTGCATCAATGTAGCCGTTAATCATTCTAAATGGCTATTTAACTGGGCTGCGGTGGGGACGCCCGTCGTTGTCCATAAGTAAGAAGGAAAGTAAATAAAAATAAATAGTTTTTTTGGCTCTAGAACCCTCTTTTATGGAAAAATCTGGAATGGATTCCCAAAATCTATCTAAAGATGGTTTTAGCTAACTATCAGATAGGGAAACCTAACCTTAGCTACTTTCCTAGACCCGAAAGTGAGGTGTGTCATTAAAAGCCAAATTTGCTTTGCTTGGTTACGTCGTTCTGGAACCTTCTGGGCAAGTATTGCCCTGATCTTTGCGACTTTGTTTTCTTGGTCAACGCCCGCTCTGTCAGCATCAAAGTCAGTCAGGGCAAGGGAGACAGCCGAACAGCCATCGACGAGAAGATCAGTGCGATCGCGCAGAGCCATGCGGAAGCGCATCCGAGTTCGGAGAACAGCCGCCAGCAACAGAGTTCGCCGTAGAAGAATCGCTAGCAACAGGGTTCGTCGCACAAGAGTCGCTAGCAACAAGATTCGCGCTCGGCGATCGCAGCGACGCTGGATTGAGGTAAACCTTTCAAAGCAACGGTTAATCGCCTGGGAAGGGGGAAGACGGGTTTATTCTGTCCGCATCTCCAGTGGTAAGCGCTCCACTCCCACTCGCGTCGGGACTTTCAGGATTCAATCAAAGCATCGCACGGCTCGGATGCGAGGAAGAGACTACAACGTTCCTAATGTACCCTACACGATGTACTACTCTGGCGGCTATGCCATTCATGGAGCTTACTGGCATAACCGCTTTGGCACGCCAGTTAGCCACGGCTGCGTCAATGTGCCAGTCGCTCAAGCTCGCAAGTTGTACAGCTTCGCCTCACATGGCACAAAGGTGGTTGTCCGTCGGTAAGGGGTAACGGGTAATATCAAATGCGTCATCAAAGAACCCCCGCCCCCTATCCCCAGAGGGGACCCCGAGTCCCCCAACCCCTCCCCGCAAGCAGGGAGGGGAGCCGGAGCCGGAGTGGGAGCGGGAGCAAAAGGCGATCGCTCTCTAGGTGGTGGGGTTCTTCTTAATTGCGGGTAATCAACTGGATTGGATAAGGACTGATGACCCAAACCTAGCTCAGCTCAACGACCGGCTGATTGTCTAATAAAGTTTGATTGGTCAGCAGGTCTTCAACGGTGATTCGCAGGAAGCGATCGCGATCGACGCGAAACAGAAGTTTAATGCGATCGCTTCCTGGATACCCTGGTGGTGTCAAATTGGCAATGGTACGGGCACCCTGACGGTCGTTGAGGGGTTGTACCGATGTCTGGTCGCTGCCTAGCCGACGAGTGATTAAGCGATCGCCATCGAAATACACTTCGGTTCCACCTGTTTCAGCACCTAACTCTCCGACAATTAATTCGATGCTGGGTTGGTTTTCCACCGAAGCACCTAGAACTAATTCCACAGGTTGGCTCATCGGGTAAGCTTGACCTGAATTAATCAGTTGATGCCAGTTGTGGCGATTATTCCGGCGATCCCAGTAGCGGATGCCGTAGCTGTGGTAGAGAAAATCTTGCAGTTCGACGCCTTGACTCAGTTGCAGGGCACCTTGGGCGATCGCTTCAAACGGGCGATCGCAACGAATTTTGCTGGAGTCAAAGTATTGCTGCACCCACGTCTGTACGGCGGGGATTTGTACAGTACCGCCCACTAATAAGACAGCATCAATATCGGACACCTCAATGCCTTGCCGACGCGCTTGCTGCAATACTTGAGTCATTGACTCATCTAAGCGAGCAAAAAATTCATGTTCTTTAAGGATGGCTTCAAAGCGATCGCGATTCAGTTCTAATTCGTAACTCTCAAAAGTTTCATCATTAAAATAAACCTCATTCGCCTCTGTTTGCACAGATAACTGAATCTTTAACCGTTCTGCCAATCGTGTCGTCAAAGGGGTCGGCTTCAATCCCTGAGTTTTGGCAAAATAATCAACAACCCAGTTATCCAGATCCGAACCGCCTAAATTTTGTCCGGCTTTCGCTAATACCCGCGCAGTTTTTGCCTTCTGTCCAGACTTTTCAGCTAGCTGTTTTTTTCCCCATTTGAGAATAAAACCCAGCGGCTTCTGAGTTTCTGTCATATCCAGCCGCACCAGGGAAAGATCCAGCGTCCCGCCGCCAAAATCTACCACCAGCACTACACCCCCATCTTTCATTCCATAGCCCAAAGCAGCGGCTGTCGGTTCATCCAACATCCGCACTTGTTCTACTGGAAGAGTTTGGCATACCTGCCCCAGCCACTTGCGGTAAGCTTCAAAACTGTCTACTGGCACCGTTAATACCAGAGACTGTCCGACGTCGGGGTTAACGGCATTGAGTTTCTCAATCAGGTGGTTGAGGAACCATTGTCCGACTTGCTCAAAAGTAACGAACTGCCCATCTAATTCTGGGAGGAATCCTTGAATATCAGCCCCAATTCCTCGTTTAAAGCTGCGGAAAAAGCGGGCATCGCTAGTGAGATCGAGACCGCGATCGCGTACAGCTTGCCCCACCACCACCGTCGAGAGTGCCGCATCCTCAACATAGAGCAAACTGGGAATTAGGGGGGGATTCTGCCCAGCGATGACCGATAACCCAGGTAGACTCACGGTTTCTGGTTGCTGGAGGGCTGGATTCCAGCGAGCGATAACCGTATTGCTAGTTCCAAAATCAATTGCGATCGCCATTCAGCTTCACACCGACAAACCGGCATCACGTCCTCAAGGATTTTATCAACGAATCTCCCTGTTTCCCTTCAAACTCAGTTTTCCTGCTTTTTTTGTCTGACTTAAAGGCTACTAAACCTCTATGCTGTCGAGGTTATAGCTTTTTTAGTAGTTTAATATACATTTTCTTGCCTTTTGTCGATTTCTCTGGTATTTTAACAACTCCCTCTTTGGACGCATGGCAAGTAAAAGAAACATTTTTTAACATAGAAGTGTCAAGGGGAATGTCAGGAGTTATCAAAAGTCCTCAAGCCCTTTAATCGCTAGATGACCATTCAGTATTTTTAGAAAAAGGGCTGAAAAGATGAATAACCAGCAACCAACAGAAGCTGCTAATTTCTTAGCAAACTTCAAAATTGGTCTATGGTTCTTCGGTATTTCCTTCTGGCTATTTGGGATTACCGATAGAAGTATTGCTTCATTGTCAGATGGATATCTTTCTGTCATTGACATCGCGCAACTAGGCACGGCGACGTTTTTCTTTGTAAGTTGGTTGCTTTTAAAGCCAACCTCAAGGCAAAAGCAGGTTTAAGACAGGTGGCATTCGGAGGGTTTTTCCAGAGGGTATCGAGTGCCATTGGCACTTGATGAAGTAGACGATCCCAAATGCGATCGCTTCTATACAAGCTTCCAAGCACCATTAGGAGTGCTAAAGCCAAGCATAAATCAATAGAAAAATCTCAATCTTTTGAATTATTATGTCTAGCAATATTCTTCAAAACACTGACTTTAAACTCATAAACAATAATCAATACCTAGAGATTTCTCTATTTATCACCAACTTCAAGAATGGAATTTGGGTATTTGGAATTCCCTCTTGGCTATTCGGACTCACCGATAGAACGGTTGCTTCCTTTGCTGATGGCTATTTATCAGTAATAGAAGTTATCCACTTATTTACAGCTTCTTTTTTCTTCCTAAGTTGGCTGTATTTAAGACCCGATCAAAACTTAACGGGCGATAGTTTAGGCACAATACAAAACTACCAAGCCGATGCAAATCCTTACCAAGATGAAGGATATTTAGCTACAGTTCAAGCTAGAATGCTTGAATTGCAAGAGCAGCATCAGCATATGATAGGGCAGGAATATATTCTACCTTTCCCCTACGTATGCCAAATCTATCATTTATTAAATTTAAAACATCTGGAAAGTATTCACAACTTTAGCCTGAATAACTTAAGGGTTATTAATGTGAGTCATTTCCAGCCTACAGCCATCGGTGGAATGGTGAAATTCCAAACTGTTTTAGATTCTCCAATCAATCCTTTAAGAATTTGGAGACAACCAATCGTTGAAGTGGACTTAACATTGCATAGTCCCTATACGGTTGAACTCAGCATTCCGGTTTACAATGGCAAAAGGATCGTTGTAATTTTCAATGCCATTCCGCTCAGCGACACCGAACATAAGTTCCTCGTAGACATTTACAGCGATTTGGAGTGGCCCAGACCTTTATTGCAATTTATCTTGCATTTTGCCTCTTGTTTGACACTCTTTGAAGATTTGCCCTACCTACAGAAACTAGCTGAAAGAAATATACAGCGTTTGGTCAGCTTAAATAGGGTTTCAAATCATGAAACAATGTGGCTCTTTCAAAGATTTGTAGACCTCTACGGTTCGAGTATAGAATCCTCGGAAACCAAAGCAATTAAAGCGATTGATGCATCGCAAGAAGCTACCCTTTTAAGCTAAGACAGCGGAATCTAAGGGGTGCTGGGTTTCGTTTCAAGGGTTCAGGCTACGGAATTTCGCCTAAAGATAGGTGCTATTCAGGTTCAGTTGAATGGCACTGATTTCAGTCTTAAACTAAGGCTCTAAACTAAAGTTTGGGCTGAAAGCTCGTAACCCGTCAAAACGGGTTCAACGCTCACTCAGTCAGTTTAATTTAGCTTGACATTGCTTCTGGCTGTGGAATTTATCTCCAGGCTCATGGCGGCGGTTCTATTCAGATTCAGTTTCTTGCTTGTTGCACAAAGTATCCAGCAAACGGGATCTATCTGTCTGCAAGTCAAATAAATGTAACCCAAACTTCTCTGATAGTTCCTCAGACACCTTTATTCCCCTGACGCTGCTGCCGTGCGAGTCTAGCGGGGGTGAAAAAATTGCAATGCCCATTTGCTGTGGCACAACCACAATCAGTCCGCCCGATACTCCACTTTTAGCGGGAAGACCCACTTTATACGCCCACTCTCCGGCAAAGTCATACATCCCGCAAGTGTACATGACTGTCAAAATATCTCTGATATAACGGGAATCAACCGCACGCTCCTGGGTGATCGGGTTCATGCCGTTGTTCGCGAGAGTCGCTGCCATCACTGCCAAATCGCGGCAATTCACCATCAAAGAACACTGCTGAAAGTACAAATCCAGTGCCTCGTCAATTTTCGCGTCGATCATGCCAAAATTGAGCATCAGATGCGCCATTGCTCGGTTGCGATGCCCGGTCGTTCGCTCTGACATGAACACGGACATATCAATAAAGAGATTGTGTCCAACGTAACGCTGAAACATATCCAGCATCCGGTTTAAGCGCTCAGTTGGTCCCACTCCTTTAATTAAACTGGTGGTAGCGATCGCTCCCGCATTTACCATTGGGTTATAGGGTCGCTTTGAGGATTCATCCAGCTTAATAATGGAGTTAAAAGCATCGCCAGTGGGTTCCACTCCCACCCTTTTTACAACGTAATCGCGCCCATGATCTTCCAGCGCCATTCCGTATACAAATGCTTTGGAAATCGACTGAAGGGTGAACAACTGTTCCCAATCGCCGATTTCATAAACTTGACCATCCACGGTAACAATACATATCCCGAACCAATCCGGATTTGCCTTGGCGAGTTCCGGGATATAGTTTGCCAATACACCTTCATGAATTGACTTGTACTTGGTGTGCAAGTCGTTGAGAAAGTCTTGCAGGATGGCACTTGCCATTGGTAATTGGTAATAAGGAATGGGTAATCGCTAATTGTTTCGGGTGACATTAGCGATTAGAAATTAACGTAAACTTGCCGCCGCTTGTTTGATGGGTTCAAGCAAATCTAACGGTACCTGAAGCATATTCAGCGTACTGCGATCTGGAGTTTTTGGATCGGGACTGGGGCCATGATAATCGCTGCCGCCTGTCATCAGTAAGCCATATTCAGCACACAACTTTTTGAGATTTTGAATTTCTTTGGCGCTGTGGTTGGGATGATAAACCTCAACGCCCATTAACCCAGCAGCAACCAATTCTTTCAGCACTTCCGCAACATTACCGCCTCGGAACAGGTAGGGATGCGCCCACACAGGCACGGCACCGCAAGAACGTAACATGGCAATCCCTTCAACAATCGAGAATTTCTCGTAATGCACATAAGCCGGTTTATCATCACCCAGCAGGCGATCAAAAGCTTCCCGCGATGACTGAAAATAACCGGCTTTCACGAGGGCAGTAGCAATATGAGGACGCCCTGGTGCCATGCCTACACCGAATTCAGGTAACTGAACCGGGTAGCCTAATTCTGCCAGTTTAGCGATCATTTGTTGCGATCGCCGTTTCCGTCCTTCTAGGCGATCGCCCAAAGGTTCTCGCAGCTTCTGTGCATCTGGGTAAAAGCCCAAAATATGTAAGGAACAATGGTTGTGAACGGTGCTGAGTTCCAATCCGGGGACAATTTCCAGGTTATGCAGTTTGGCAGCAGCAAACGCCTCATCCCAGCCATTCATCGTATCGTGATCGGTAATGGCAAGGGCGCGGACTCCGGCACTCATCGCCGCGTTCACCAGTTCGCTGGGTGTGAGGGTGCCGTCTGAGTAAGTGGTGTGGCAGTGTAGTTCTAGCATTCTTTAATTGTCGCTTGATTCACGCTCGGTAAGATTGTGGCGGACTAAACTCGACGAAAGATGTCTTGGCAAAACTCTAGCGCTGTTTTCAAGTCGCTGGTTTGCTGAGGATACGCAACTTCTGGACGAGCGATCGCAACTAAAGGAATGCCTAACTCTGCGGAAACTCTGCGCTTGATATCTTCTCCCCCAGCAGTTCCCGATGCTTTCGTAACCACCAGGGAAATGTCCCACTGACGCCAAAGTGCCGTTTCCAATTCAGTAGAGATAGGAGGGCGAATCGCAATCAGTTTATCGGGTGCAAACCCTGATTGTAAAGCTGCTTCCAGCGCTGTTACGGAAGGAAGAATTCGGGCAAATAAAGTAGACTTTTCTTGCCAAGGACGGAACCGGGACAAGCTTCGATAACCAATTGTCAGTAGCACCCGTTGCCCTTGTAGGTAGTCTCCAGATAAAAGCGTGTCGAAACTATCTAGCTCTATTACCAGCTGCTTCTGTAAGCTTGCATCAATAACCGGACGCTCGTAGCGGAGATAGGGAATCTGTTCCTTTTGGGCAGTTGCGATCGCTATCTTAGAAATCTCCGCCGCATAGGGATGAGACGCATCCAAAATCGCCACAATTCCCTGCTCTTTTAAAAACCAATCCAACTGTGCTGCATCCAGATAGCCCACCCAAACTTGCAAGGAGGGTATTGATGGATACAGCGTTCTAGCGGCTTCTGTGGTGACAGTAACAATGCAGGGTAGATGAAAACGAGCGATCGCTTTTGCTAACTCAGCACTCTCCTGAGTGCCCCCAATTAGCCACAGGCGTTGCTCAAAGGATGAAGAATTCATTGTTTCTGATTCATCCCTCACCCTTTATCCTTCTTCTATCCCTTGAGTGCTTTTCTAAAGTTCTGACGATAGGATTTATTGCCAATTATCAAAGCAGGCCATAACAGAGCCAGAACGAGCCGACCTTGGCTGAAATTCGTTCGGCGGAACCCCTTCCAGAATCTCCATCCGCCGTATCCATAAGCCCCTAGAAATAATAAGCCTAATAACGTACCCATTCAAACAATCCTCATTAACCCATTAAAACTGACTGCATTTTTGTCGCCACCAGCAACTGTTAATCTTTCCAACACTGTTTGAGACATCCACCTTGGACAGTTCCAGAAGATTAGAACATTCTGCTTCATCTCTCAAGTGTAAGCTAGACTACGCAATTGATTCCGGCTACACGGCAAAGTAGCATTGATTCAGTTCTAACCTATCCGAGGTTGAGTTGTAGCTGCACCCTCAAGATGTAACAAAAGCAATTTTCTGGATTGAGGAGCCAGCAGATACCAGCAATCAACGAGATAATTAGGGAGTCGCCGCTAAATTTAACATCTGCTTTAAAATGAAAGCCTCAAAGGATTTGCCCAGAGTCAAGGCTGCACTCTAATCTTATGAGGGATACCTTAAATTTCAAGGGTATAGGAGACTAAAAGACAAGACTTAGGTCAACTTAAATCATCAAGGTCACGCCCGTACCATAACAAAGAATCAGGAGGACTTATGCGAGCAGTGCTGATGGCTGGCGGTTCGGGAACGCGGCTGAGACCGCTGACGTGCGATCTTCCCAAACCGATGGTGCCGATTCTGAATCGACCGATTGCAGAACACATTATCAATCTGCTCAAGCGGCATCAGATTACAGAGGTTATTGCCACTCTGCACTATCTCCCTGATGTCATGCGAGACTACTTCCAGGACGGCAGCGACTTTGGAGTGCAGATCACCTATGCGATTGAAGAAGACCAGCCTTTAGGTACGGCTGGTTGCGTCAAGAACATTGCTGAGTTACTAGATGAAACCTTTTTAGTCATTAGCGGCGACAGCATTACCGATTTTGATTTAACACAGGCAATTGAATTTCACAAAAAACAGAAGTCAAAAGCAACCCTGATTTTAACCCAAGTTCCCAACCCGATTGAATTTGGCGTAGTAATTACAGATGAAAAACAGAGAATTCGTCGGTTTTTAGAAAAGCCTTCTTCTAGCGAAATTTTCTCCGATACTGTCAACACCGGCACCTACATTCTGGAACCAGAAGTCCTGCAATACCTCCCCAGCAATCAGGAGTCTGACTTCTCGAAAGACTTATTCCCATTGCTATTGGAACAAGACGAGCCGATGTACGGCTACGTTGCCCAAGGATATTGGTGCGATGTAGGTCATTTAGATGCTTACCGAGAGTCTCAATATGATGGCTTACATCAAAAAGTTAAATTAGACTTTGCTTACGAGCAAGTGTCTCCCGGACTGTGGATAGGTCAGAACACTCATATCGACCCCTCAGCCAAAATTGAAGCGCCTGCACTGATCGGGAATAACTGCCGGATTGGGGCACGAGTGCATATCGAACCAGGAACCTCAATTGGTGACAATGTGACGATTGGAGCTGACGCAAACTTGAAGCGTCCAATTGTCTGGAATGGAGCGATTATTGGCGAGGAAGCGCATCTGCGGGCTTGCGTAATTGGTCGTGGTACCAGAGTTGATAGGCGATCGCACGTTTTGGAAGGAGCCGTCGTGGGTTCGCTCTCTACCGTTGGGGAAGAAGCGCAAGTTTCGCCCCAAGTACGTGTTTGGCCTAGCAAACAAATTGAATCGGGCGCGACATTAAACATTAACTTGATTTGGGGTCACACAGCTCATCGCAATTTGTTTGGGCAACGCGGTGTGAGTGGATTAGCGAATATCGACATCACTCCAGAATTTGCCGTCAAACTGGGTGCCGCTTACGGTTCCACATTAAAGCCCGGTTCCCAGATCACCATCTCCCGCGACCAACGGAATATTTCCCGCATGGTCAGTCGCGCTTTGATTGCTGGTTTGATGTCGGTGGGCATCCACGTCCAAAACCTGGAAGCAACGGCAATCCCAATTTCCCGCACCGTCATTCCCACTTACTCGGTTGCCGGAGGTATCCACGTGCGGGTGCATCCAGATCGACCCGACCACATTTTGATCGAATTTTTCGATCGCAAGGGCATCAATATCTCGAAATCCCAAGAGAAAAAAATTGAGGGAGCTTATTTTAAGGAAGACTTGCGGCGAGTCCAGATTCAAGAAACTGGAAATGTCGCCTACCCCAGCCAGGTGCTAGATGTTTACAGCACGGCGTTTGAGAACCATCTCAATACGGGGGCAATTCGCAATTCAGGCTCGAAGGTAGTCATTGACTACGTTTATGCAGTTTCAGGAGCCATCCTGCCACAACTGTTGGCAAAATTTGGCTGTGATGCTGTGGTACTGAATGCCAGCTTGAATCAAACGGGACTGGCTGCGGCAGAACGAGAAGCGTTGCTTAATCAGCTGGGTCATGTGGTAGAAGCGCTAAAAGCAAATTTTGGCGTCCAGGTATCAGCCAACGGAGAACAGTTAATTTTGGTGGATGAATCGGGTACGCCGATTCGCGGTGAAATGTTGACGGCGCTGATGGTTAACATGATTCTCACCGCTCATCCCAGAGGAACGGTGGTGGTGCCGGTGCATAGCAGCAGTGCGGTAGAACAGATTGCCCGTCGCCACGATGCTAAGGTGATTCGCACGAAGGCAAATCCCACGGCGTTGATGGAAGCGTCTCAAGCGAATCCGAATGTAGTACTGGGTGGCAGTGGGGAAATGGGCTTTATTTTTCCACAGCTGCATCCAGGGTTTGATGCCATGTTCTGCATTGCCAAGATGATGGAGATGCTGACGATGCAAGAGCGAAATCTGGCGGCGATCCGCGCCGATCTCCCCCGGGTTTACCACAAGAGTTACACGGTGCGCTGCCCCTGGACGGCAAAAGGAGCCTTGATGCGCCATTTAGTAGAAACCCACCCAGCCGAACATCTGGAATTAGTGGATGGAGTGAAGATTTGCAACTACCAGGATGATAGCTGGGTGCTAGTGTTGCCCGATGCGGGTGAGCCGTTGGTGCATATCTTCGCGAATAGTAATGACCGGGATTGGGTCGATGAAACCTTACGGGAGTATCGCGGTCGGGTTCAATCGTTTGTTGACCAAGAGGAAGGTGTGGAGGAAGTTAAATTGCAATTGGTGTAGGGTGTTAGGTAATCGGTGAAGAGCGATCGCTCCTTCATCCTTGGTTATTCGCTGATGACGAATGACGAATTGCGAATAACCAATTACCCGTTACCATACCCACTTTTGGGTCTTCTTTGGTACATTTGTTCTATTATGAATGAGGCCGCTCGGTTCAGCGCGAGGATCTTGGAGTTATGAACAGCTGCATTTTAATGGCGGAGATTATCAGGGAACCGCAACTTCGTTACACGCCGGATACCCAAACGGCGGTTACGGAGATGATGGTACAGTTTCCTGGACTGCGGGCGGAAGACCCCCCGGCAACGGTGAAGGTCGTCGGCTGGGGCAATTTAGCGCAAGAAATTCAGGGAAGTTTCAAGAAGGGCGATCGCGTCATCCTTGAAGGTCGCCTGACGATGAACACCATTGACCGGCAAGAAGGTTTTAAAGAAAAACGCGCCGAGTTGACGGTTTCCCGGATTCACAAAGTGGCAATCGATACAGATTTTGACACTTCGGTAGCCGAATCGGCTCCTCCCAGCAATGTCGTTCCAATGGGGTCGCGTCGTCCTAGCTCCGCACCCGCTGATGACAGCGATGGGGGAATGTCTGGAGACTTCCCAACAGAGGAAACACCGCCCAGTCGCGTTCCCACACGAACGGGCAGCCGTTCTACCCCACCGCCTCAAGGAGATATCGACGACATCCCCTTTTAGCCGTCATGGGTCATGAGTCATTAGTCTTTGGCAACATATTCATGGCTAAGGGCTAATCACTCGTAACTAATCGCTATTTGTGAAGATAATCGCCCAAAAAATCGAAGGAATCTTCGTCATCCCAACAAGGTTCAGGCCACAACCAGATGAGGTTGTGGTTAATATCTGCTTCGATTTCCTCACTGTCATCTCGTTCAAATAGCACTGCCAGGGCTGTCACGTCTCGCTCTCGCAAAGGCATGAGCGATGCGCCTTGAGTGCCTAAGTCATAGCTTTTCTTGGTTGAAAGGCCGTAGGATATCAGAGCGTTTTCCCCAGCCACATAGCGCGCGGAAGGCTCGCTCTCAAGCTTTGACCTACAGAGGGCGAGTTCTAGGGGGAAGGTGGTGCTGTCGTTGCTAGATGAAGGGATAAGCATGGGTGCATACCGTAACAGCGTGGCAGCAGCTATATAAGCGAAGCGATCGTGCAGAAAACCTAGAGCAGTTTTTCAATTCTGCGTAGATTCTGCGTAGAAGTGCTTCGCCTTCGCCTTTCCCGGCGGCAGAACGTTTTGCTTTCCAGCCTTGTTTCGCTTGCCGTTCCGGTTGCCAGCGATCTTTTTGGTCCGTCGCAGTAAATGCACAACCCCTTACACCACAAAAGAGCGTAAGACCCCTTAATCAAGATAATTACTTCCTGGGTAGGAAGTTGTATTCTAACTTTCTGCTCTGCAACTGTCTATCTATCAATTTATGTAGGCACAAATTATTTAGGCACAAAGTAGTGCCACTTCTACAAGGCAAACTAATCTTTACAAAAATTTACAACTAAGCCCTAATTATGAGGCGAACTCTGAGGAAGTGAAGTAATTTTGTTTAAGTAGCTCTGTTCACTCCTCCTCAAAAAATAGCCTGTGTTTCAACTTTTATACGTTCTGGTTCATGCAATCCAGCCAGTTTTAGTACCTCTATGCTTTTTGTGTGCGTGGATGTTGCTCCTTTTGATTGGCTGGAGTTTATTTAGTACGATCTCCGCGAGTTTTACCAAAGCGAAGCAAATGCACAGCGTACCCTGTACCAATTGCCGATATTTTACCGGCGATTACCGGCTCAAGTGTACCGTGCAACCCAGTATTGCCCAGACTGAAGAAGCGATTAACTGCTCTGACTATCGTCCAATTCCGGGTTTTTCGTTCCATTCTCAAGACACAATTTGACACTGCTCGGCGTAAACGCGCGAGATTCTTTCTTCAACCAGTCGATTTGCTCGTTGATGTCACCACCCGCGAGTAGAGATCCGTCTGTCCGAAAGCGTTAATTCCGGCGTGCCCCGCCGTATTTAAATCAATACCTGTTTGCCTTAAAGCTTTAGCCAAAATGTTTAGTGCGGCGTTGTGGTCGCGGTCTAATACAGTTCCACAGCCACATACATGAGTCCTGACTGATAGCGACTTCTTAACTGTCGCACCGCAGTTAGAACAATCTTGGGATGTATATTGAGGAGCAACAGCAACTACTGTTTTTCCGTACACCTTCCCTAAATACTGCAACCATTGGGCGAACTGTGACCAAGCTGCATCACTAATGCTTTTGGCAAGCTTGTGGTTTTTCACCATATTCTTCACCTGCAAGTCTTCGTAGGCTACGAAATCGCTAGATTTCACCACGCACAACGCCGTTTTTACGGCGAAGTCTTTACGCTGTCTACTGACTTTTAGGTGTTTTCTTCCTAGCCGATTAATGGCTTTCCGGCGGTTGGCTGATCCTTTCTTTTTCTTAGAAACTCTTCGTTGCAAGCGCTTCAGGGCTTTCTCGCTTTTTTGAAGATGGCGAGGGTTTGGAACAGTTTCTCCTGTGCTGTCGGTGTAGAAATGGGCTAATCCTACATCCAGCCCAACCGTTTTGCCCGTAGGAACGATTTCTTCTACTCGTTCTACATTGATGCAGAACTGGCTGTAGTAGCCGTCAGCGCGACGGATTACCCGCACTCGCTTAATCTCTTCGGAAGCGTAGAAATATAGGTCGCGAGAGCCGACTAACTTAAACGTTCCAGCTTTAAAGCCATCCGTGAAAGTCAAGTGTCTCTTATCGGAAGAAAGCTTCCACCCGCTAGTCTTATACTCTACAGAGCGAGTACACTTCTTGAACTGCGGGAATCCTTTCTTCCCAGGCGAGTTCGCTTTGCAATTAGCAAAGAAACGTTGAATTGCAATCAGGGCGCGTTCAGCCGAGGCTTGACGCGCCATTGAGTTAAGCTTGCCTGCCCAATCAAACTCTTTAGCTAATACAGCACATTGTTTGTAGAGGTCAGAGAGCTTAATTCCTTGATTGTCCATCCAGTACCGGGTGCTTTGTTGCGGATAAACTGCGCGGTTCGGATCATGTCGTCAATGACCCGATACTGCTCATGTCTACCTTTTAACTTGAACTCTAATACAATCATGGGAATATCCTACTGTGTTTATAGCAACTTATTGCTATAAACACAGAAAAATCGCCCTAGAAGGACGGGGCTTTAAACCCGTAATTTTTGGGTAAGATTACTGCGGGTGTTTTTTTACTCTCTGAATCGAGAATGCTAATTCAAAAGCTCCATGACTGCGAAGAATTTATTGCCGGTGATGCTACTCAGTTGAGGGAGTTATTACATCCAGATAAACAGCCGGTAGAATTGCGTTACAGCTTGGCTCACGCGATTCTGCCGGTGGGACAAACTTCGACGCCGCACTCGCTAACAACTTCCGAGGTTTACTACATCCTTAGCGGTGCTGGTGAGATGCACATTGATGATGAAACCCAGTTGGTAGAACCTGGAGATGCGGTGTATATTCCGCCGAATGCCAAGCAATTTATTCACAGTTGCGGAACTGAACCGTTGGTGTTTATCTGCATTGTCGATCCGGCGTGGCGTAAGGAAGACGAAACAATTTACGACGCTTGAGTACACAAACCACAAACGCAGGCAAAATTTATAATTTGCCTGCTACAGACATTTTGTTGCAAGCGATCGCATTACTTTTGAATTGCTTCCTTGTTTGGAAATGCTGGATTCATTAAATTTAAATCTTTAAAACAACAACAGCACTCCAACCAGACTCGCTAAGTGATTTCCTCTTATGGGCAATTCGACGTGGAGTTGAACTAACTTACAAAGTTTAGTTGCATCGCTCCCTAGTCACTAGCTTAGGAAATATCAGCCTTCTGGATGAGTGCTGCTGTTGTTGGATGAGACAGATGTTAAATGAAACAGCGTTTTTACCTCTCAAGTCGTATGTGAACCGCGCTGTAGAATCTGTCAGGGAAGCTTTTTAGCTTCATATTTTTACTTTAGCAGGCATCTCCAGAAGCACCAGTAAATGAAACCAAAATTCATGTTGTTGGAGAGAGCTACTATTCAGATTATGAAACAAAGTTAAGTGGGAATCGCGGGTATGAAGGATACGAGCGTCGCATCCACGAAACCCATACAAGTCCGTAGCAGAGAATCCTAGGGCGATAGGAACCTTCGGAACGTGGATTAAGTAGGGGCATGGCACAGAAAAAGCCCCTACCCAAAAAAATCGGAGGTTAATCAATCCACCGTTAACCGCTCATTACGAATCTTCAATCGAGGTTGGCTAAGTTCACCTTGGCTTCTGGAGCCTGGTAGATACCACCAGAAACTTGTAACTTCTGTAAAAACTCTTGCGTTAACTTAAGGAATGCTTTAGAGCCAGATGAATTGGGGTTGTTGAGACTCACCGGGGTAAAACTATCAACTGCCTTAGAGACATTTACATCCATTGGAATGCGGGTTTTGAAAATTTGAGCCGGGGTAAAATCTTCAGTAACTCGCTGCATCACTTGCTGGTAATATCTTCCACTCAGAATGTTCCCTGACATAATAAAGACAATTCCCATCAGGCGGAGATTGAGTAAGCCATCCAAATTATGACTTTCTTTGAGCTTATTAATCCGTCTTTCTAGCAGTTGAATTCCTACAACGGATAAAGGTTCTGGTCTAGCTGGCAGCAAGTAGAAATTACTAGCGACAATCCCACTACGAGTCAAAAGATTGTAGCCAGGAGCGCAGTCCAGAATAATGAAGTCGTAATCTTTAATTATCGGCTGTAAAATCCCTCTGACTAATTGCTTTTCAAACTCATTCCAAACTTGAATGAAGTTACTATTGCCATCCCTTAGCGCTCTTTCATGGAGCATCTCAGACACTAAAAATTCATCGTAGAGATCGATATCCCCCGGCAATAAATCCAGCCCTTTAACCGTACAAACGTAAGGCTGAATAATATCTTGGATTGAAAGATTGGTTGGAAGATCGGGTTTAACTGCTTTATAGACCAGCTGTCTCAACGTGCGTTTCTCTTTCCGGCTCTTTCCAAAGTCCTGTGGGGACATCAGGCTGAGCGTAGCACTGATTTGCGTGTCTAAATCGACGACTAGAACCCGTTTCCCATGATGTTTGGCTAAACAAGTCGCCAAGTTGACACTGAGAGTCGTCTTACCGACGCCGCCTTTCATGTTTACCGTTGCAATTACATATCCCATTTGTTAGCTCCTCTCAAGCCTACGCCCCGCTAAATACAAAGCGAATCGCAGTCACTCAATCCCTGGTCAACTGTTACAGCCTTAATAATAATCTTGGATTCGCCGTCGTAAGGCAATAGCGCGATATGAGAGTTGCGACGATTTGGGATCGCGGTGTTCCGTTCGTCACGGATATCGCCAATCAAAGCGGAATCTCTCCAGAATAGCGATGGCACGTGCGATCGCTTCTCTTACCCTACAGCGTTTGCCCAGAACTTGCGCTGAAATCAACTATCCCAGATTTCTGAAAATTATGTAAACTTTTATAAATAAAGCAAAACACCAATCAATATCTATGACAACTAATAGTGGATTTGGCAAAGTTCAAAAAACCAAAAAAACTCCCAAAAGCTCCACCAAACGCGCGGAAGCATCCAAGCAGTACGACAAGATGAAGGGGGACGGAGTACCAGAATTCAATATTTACATTCGCATCCAAGGTAAAAAAAACTGGTTTCCAGTCGGTTCCCTAGCGGTGAATCGCACCAGTAAGATTAATCAAGCCATCTTCGACACCCAAGAAGACTTACGCCAAGGAGCCTTCCGTCTATTTCCCGTCCTCCGCAAGAACCAGAACAATTTGGAATATGGCTATCGCCTCAAGGGTTCTGAATATGCAGATGAGCCAATCCAAGTTGCCGTTCCTCCTCAGCCATCTGTCCCGAACGCGATTCAAGCAACGATCGATAAGCTGAAGAATAGCTTCTCTGGGCTATTGAAACGGGGTTAATTTGTTGTTTAGTGCAAGGATGCGATCGTTTCTTCGGATAGCGGCATACATAAAGAGCGATCGCATCCAACTCACTTTTGCCACTGCCAGTTGAGCAGACGCTAAACTTTAAAAGGAACTTGACCCATGTCTTTAAGAAGCGGTCAATACCCTAATACGAAAAACCTCACTCTGAGGACAATCAGGTAGGTTTAAGGTTTCAATGAGTGCCGTGGAGAGGAAGAACACAATTGAACTTCAACCCTGAGCTTTGCCGAAATGAGAGTGAAGTAGAAAGTAAACTCATCGTTCAATATCTGCTGCCACAGCTAGGATATACTCCAGAAACTTGGCATCAAGAGATTGCCGTTGGCAGTATTCGATTAGACTTTTTGGCATTTGCAGCGCAAGTCATCCCATTTGTGTTGGATGACAACTCGCCATTAAGCGTTGTAATGGAAGCAAAGCATCCCAATCAAAACTTAAATAGACATACTGGCAGACTCAAGCGCTACTTAATGAGTTTGAATGTAGAATATGGATTGTTAACGAATGGCAAGGAACTCAGAATTTACAAAAAAAATCAGGATAATATTCAGCTAGTATTTCACTGTTCCGGCAGAGAGATTAGCTCTAAAATAGACATTATAAAAACTCTTATTGGTAGAAATAACTTAAACGAAAAAACTACTGAAGATCCAACCCATATCAAAATTAATCTTGAAAACGCTCAAAATGAACCTTCGAGAGAAGAAAAAACCTTACAGCCTGAATTAACTAATTCTCAACCCAGATCCACACCAATTATTCAACAAGAAAGGCAACATACTGTGAAAATAATTGCGGTTTACCACAACAAAGGCGGCGTAGGCAAGACAACAACTGTAGTCAACCTAGCCGCTGCTATCAGAAAGAAAGGCAAAAAAGTCCTTATTGTTGACTTAGATAGTCAAGCTAACACTACCTTTGCCGCAGGTTTAGCAAAATTTGATGATGAAGAACTAGACGATCTAAAAGATTGCAATGTTCGTCATTTATTGCAGTCAGAAGATTTTTACGCCATCAACGAAGTTGCTAAAAAATCTCAATATACTAACCCGGAAATTGATGTATTGCCTTCCCACATCAGTTTAATGCAATACGAAACTGAGCTAAATCAACAGGATTCCAGTAAGGTAATGCTCCTGCAAAAACTGAAAGTAGTAGAAGCTCAATATGATGTTGTAATTATTGATACACCACCATCATTAAACCTTTATGCGAGAATTGCCCTAATTACAGCCGACTATCTAATGATTCCTTCGGATCTAAAACCATTTGCGAATCAAGGGTTATTAAATGTCAAAGAATTTGTTAAAAAAAATAATGAATTCAGAAAATTTTTTAATAAGCCACCCATTGAAATATTAGGCGTTCTTGCTAGTAAAATATCTACGAATTCAAGATTTGTACAATATACCTTACCACGGCGTTTAGAAGTGATTCCCAAACGCTATGGTTTAAACGTAATGGAAAGCGTTATTTATGAAAGAGAGGATCTAGCAAAGTGTACCGAAAAAGTTCAGATTGTAGGTAACATGGAAATACCAGATCCAATCTCGGTGCTTGATTTCAAGCCGGATTCTACCTCCGCTCAAGAATTTAATTTACTAGCAGAAGAAGTTTTGCGAGCAATAGGACTAACTGTATGAAATTATCTACTTCGCTCGTAGGAGTAAAAAAAATCAACTCTAATGTTCCTCGTTCAGAATTTTCAGAGGATGAGTTAAATCTGACTGCTGAGTTAATTCTAAAAGCTGAAGGTATTATTAATCCTCTAGTTATTCGCAGAACCAGTCGGGAATCCTATGAGGTAGTTAACGGACACTTTGAATACTACGCCGCTGTTAAGGCTCGTGAGATAGATCCCCGTAAAGGAGAAATGATTGGAGCTTTCATTATTGAATCAGAAAATGAGGAAGTTCTCATGGATCAGATTAAAGTCCTGAGAAATCGAGATTTTAATAATGAATCCCAAGTTGCTGACACACAGCCTTTAAATACGGTTGAATCATCAAATAAGGTAATACAATTTGAAAGTTTATTGCCTGAAATTGAAAGTTTGATAGATAGAAAACTTCAACTGATTAGCAGCAGGATCAGCGAACATATTGATGAATTTGTTCAAAAAATTGAACCGCTCCTGAATCAGCCAGAAAAAGTAGAACAGAAGGAAGGTGATAAGACTCCAATTGAAAAACCAGACTACGATATAATGAAACTTTCGCAGCTAAAATCAATCGCGAAAGAACGGAATATAGAAGGACGTACAAAAATGACAAAAAAAGAGCAATTTATTACAGCTCTTAACAAAGCTGATGCAAGTCGAAAGTAACTAATAACCTCATTATTTAACTTGGTGAAACGCATTAAACGCGGTGTTTCGCCAGCTAGCTGGGAACAGCGATCGCTCCCATTTGCTTTCTCATGAATTAGCCGCTTTCCGAACTTGCTCGGCGTAATCTTTAGGGCGAAGTTGACGAAAGGTTTGGAGAGCGAATTGCCGCAAGCTAGTAGGCAAATAAGACAGCATAATCCCAAAGGTTGCTTGACGCGAACTCCCCAAAATCTGGCTAGATTCTTGCAAAAGCTTGCGTCCTTCTGAGGTTTCGCCATTTTCAATCAGCCTTAAGCCCAGTGCTTTCCGGGTTCCGGCAAGTTTATTTAATCGGGCTTTTTCTAATTGTTCTTCCGGAAATTTGTAACTATTTAGACAGAAAGATTTTGCTTTTAAAAAGTGAATATTTTGTTTCAGACTGGTTTGACCGCCATGCATTCGATATTCCATCAAAAATTCTGGCAGGAAGTATCCATTTTTGCCTGCGATCGCTAACCTCACCAGTAAATCAAAATCCTCACAACCATCTGCTTCCGGGCGCATATAATCAACTTCTTTCAAACACTCCATCCGAAAGAGCGTAGAACCAACCTGTAAGCTTTGTTTTTGGAAAGTTTCCGTAATTAAATCCGGAATCATTCCCTCGTTGAGTTTGTCCTTCCCCCACTTAGCAGAATTTTCTAAAGTAGCTGATTCATTTCTTTCTCCCCTGGCATCTATAATCCAGTGGTTTGTACAAACAAAATCTATGGTTGGATTAGCGTCTAAAACAGCTACCGTTTTTTCTAAAAATTCAGGCGTTAACGCATCATCATCGTCAAACTTAATAAAATAAGTTCCACCAGCGGCATCAAAACCAGAACGCATATTTCGGCTGCGCTTAATATTAACCGGGTGCCGGATATAGCGAATTCTCGGATCGTTCCATTGACTCACGACTTCTGGGGTGTCATCAGTAGAACCATCGTCACAGATGATTAGTTCAAAATCTGTATAAGTTTGAGCCAGTACGCTATTTACTGCATAAGGCAACAAATTAGCTCGATTGTAGGTGGGGATGGAAATGCTAACTTTGGGCATAAGCTGAAGTTGTTACTGATTATTTTTACGCAGTAGAGACACGCTCTGGCCAGTCTAGTAGGAGGCGAAAGTCTATAGTATCGATATTATCCCTCTCCGTAAAATCTAACCAAACGCTCAGTCTACGATGAAGATTTTAATGCTCTCTTCCACCTTTCCCTATCCGCCAACACGGGGGGGAACGCAAGTAAGGACGTTTAATTTACTCAAGTATCTCAAGTCTAGCCATGCAATTACTCTAATTACGCAGCGCAGTGGAGATGTTACGGACGAAGAAATAAAAGGACTACAAGAGTGGGTGGACGAGTTGGTGGTTTTTTCTCGTCCACGGGAAAATTCTCAAGGAGGAGTGTTGGGGAAACTGCGGCGCTTCAGTACGTTTTTGCAGGAGGGAACACCCCCCAGCGTGCTGTCTCTCTACTCGCCAGAGATTCAGAAATGGGTGGATGAAGCAGTTGCTGCTGGCAAGTTTGAGGCGATTACTTGCGAACATTGCGTGAATGAAATCTATGTGCGCCCTGAGTGGCGGCGCAAGGATGGGAAAACCTCAGCGCTGCGGACGCTGGTAAATATTCATAGTTCTGTCTACGGGACGTGTAAGAACCAGCTAGAAACGGGGACATCTGAGAAGCCATTACGAGACAAGCTGAATTTGCCGCTGTTGCGCCGCTATGAGCAGCGCTACTGTTCTAAATTTTCGGCAATTGTGGTGACGACGGAGGAAGATAAGCAACAAATTCAGGAATTTAATCCCAACGCCCAAATTCAGGTGATTCCGAATGGGGTAGATTTTACTCAGTTTCCCATGCGTTCTGCCGATCCGGGAGGACACCGATTAATTTTTGTTGGGGCGATGGATAACACGCCGAATATTGATGCGGTGCGCTTTTTTAGTTTGGAGGTGTTCCCGGAGGTTCAGAAGCGATATCCGGATGCGACGCTGGAATTGGTGGGCGCTCGTCCTGGAACGGAAGTTGTAGATTTAGGGAAGCGTCCTGGGATTACGGTTACGGGGCGTGTACCTTCAATGGCAGAGTATTTGCACAAGTCTTGCGTCTGCGTGGTGCCGATGCGGACAGGATTTGGGATCAAAAATAAAACGTTGGAGGCAATGGCAGCTGGGGTGCCCGTAGTGGGCAGCGATCGCGGTTTGGAAGGATTAGCGGTGGACGGGGAAAGCGTGCCGTTACGCGCGTTACGGGCTAATCGGATGGAAGAGTATGTGGATGCGATCGCTAAGTTGTTTGAAGATGCGAATCTTAGAGAGCAGTTATCGAAAAATGCGCGATCGCTCATCGAAACAGAATACACCTGGGAAAGCGCCGGATCTCGTTATGAACAGGTGCTGCATTCACCTTAAATCCCTCATTAACGGGGAAAGTAGGATTTCTCCCTCCCCGTACCTTCCTCTATTCCCCGCTAGTGAGGGAAGACAAGCAAGAAGGAAGGATTAAGTGTTGCCCTATAAGCTGCTTTACGCCGCCTTAGCCCCAGGGCGTCCTTGCTTCGACATAAGTTAAACCCTTGCGTTGGTACTATTCATCGCAACCTAGCAAGAAGCGGTCAGGAGGGGTCGTCCGCGTCTCTAAGCATCGTCAGGATTAAGCTGCATCATTTTCCAGGTGGTAAAAGTTCCAACCGGACTCCATAACACATAGGGAACTAGCAACAGAGACGCCCAGCCGGAAATTGGTAAGACTGTTAGTGCCAGAATTAGACCTAAAACGGAACCAATTGCGCCAATAAGCGTGCCAACTTTGAGACTGCGTAACCTCAACATCATTGGGTTGTAGGCGACAATTGCAATTTCTACTAAAAGATAGAACGCCATTAGTCCCCAATTTTTGGTGCGTTCCCAAACGATATATGCTGACCAACCACCGCAAATAAAAACGACTGTCCAGATGAGTGGAATTAATGGCTCAAAAGTTATCCACCTGGGTCGTTGCAGGCGTTTGAACCACTTAACATCATTTGGCGTAATGATGTTACTCCCCATCGCCACTAAAAGAGTCACGCCCCCAATCACCATCCAAGATTTAATAACCATTCCCCTTCCCTTCGCTCCACCAGACCTGCTAGCCCTTTGTAGCGATTGTGTCAAGTTCAGGAGGAAGCTGTAATCACTCCCTAGTCTGAAACTAAGAAGCGATCGCACAATACTTATATTGTGGTGAGTTCGGAGGGCGATCGCTACTATCAAAGCAGAATTCACAAACGTGCTACAACTGAACCGATAACAAGTATGTTCCACTGCGCTTCATGGCTCAAAATTTCTCTGGTCAAAACCTCCGAGGACGCTGTTTTATAGGTCAAGACCTTAGAGGTGTAAACTTCAGCAATGCTGATATCCGAGGTGCAGATTTCAGCAACGCTATTCTCACAGGTGCTAATTTCAGCCGCGTTAAAGGAGGACTGCGATCGCCTTGGTTAATCTTGCTCTTAGGCGTTATTCTACTGGTTGCGGCTACTATTTTAGATAGTTTAGTGAATAAAATCACAACAAATGCTGCGGTTACTGGTCAAGCCATCGCAGATGTAGCGGAGCTGTTAACGGTATCTTTAGGAGCAATGTTAATCCTACCTGGGGTTGTTCTAGGGGCAAGAATTTTAGCTAAAACTTCTATTAGCAAGATTAGTGCAAAAAGAGCAATTAGGATAGGGACCCTGACGCAATTTGGGCTGGGTACTGCTATCCTGGCTCTGGCGCTTAGTTCAGTTACCTTAAATAAAGTAGAGAATATTTTAGATGACCCCTACTCAGAAAGGTTTATTCCTTTATTTTTGGAGGGTGACGTGTATATAGGAAAGCTTGCTGCTCTAATTGGAATTCTCGCTGGAGCCAGCGCCGTTTCAACAGTCAAAGCAAGCCGTCCAGATAGGATTAAATTGTTAAACATCAGCGCGATCGCGGCTTTATTAGGTGGGTGTTTAGGGATTTTCTTTGAAATTCCAAAATTATATGAATATGCGTCAGGAATAATTTTTATAATTGAATTATTTGTATTAATAGCGATTCCCGTCATCATACTATTAACTATTTTAACATTAGTTAACTTATTCATAACCGATCCAACGCAAAGATTAAAATTGCTATTAATGTTATTTTCAATGATAGTAGCATTTAAAAATGCTGGTTTGAATGGATTCGACCATCTATTTTATCTATTTTTTGTCTTCCTGCATACCCTATTTGGAGTTATTCCCATAAAATTAGGGAGAATTACTACACTTGTACCGTTGATAAGTTTTGTTATCGCCCTTTTCATTGGGGGCTTATTCCATTTTAATTTGGATGATTATTATGTGACTTCTGTAATCTTAGTGCCTATAGGCTTTCTGTGTGGCTATGCCATCACCTTTGCTACAAGCCACACAAGCTTTAGCGGCGCAGATTTAACTGATGCCAATTTTACTCAAGCAAAACTCCAAAATACTGATTTCACAGAAGCCAGGATTGACAATACAATTTTTATAGAAGCCAAGTTTTAAACGTTAAATAATATTTTATTCAATGGGAAAATCAACTAGAAACCAAAGATTCGATTGTAGTTAATACTAATTGCTAGTACGATTGAAGTTGACCACCTTACTTTAAATTTAAAATGCCTTCCAAAAATTTGAAAATAGCTTATATCCAGCGAAACTAATTACTCAACAAGAATACTAGATAAAGCACCAAAAATTGTATCTATTTTATTAATATAGTATTCAATTAAATCAATCTCGATTACTTACAAGGGGCAGATGAAACCGCAGCTACACAAAATTTAACCTGCCTACGCAGGTTTCAAAACTTTGAGTTTTTTAAGTCCGCACAGGCGGACTTAGTTTGTGTAGCCGCGAATTACATTCGCCAGGGCTTAAGTTGACTTAGCCGAAAATACTGCCAAAAAATTCGACAGCTTCCTTCAAAGATGCGATGAAAACGTCAATCTCTTCGCGGGTGTTGTAGAAATACAAACTTGCCCGTGCAGTAGATTGTACTTTTAAGTAACGGTGTAGAGGTTGGGTGCAGTGGTGTCCGGCGCGAATGGCGATGCCAGCTTGATCTAAAATGGTGGATAAGTCGTGAGGGTGGACATCTCCAGCGGTGAATGCAGCGAGTGCGGCTCTACCTTCTCCGGTGCTGGTGGGTTGTGGCCCATAAGTTTTGATTTCTGGGATTTGCTGCAACTGTTGGAAGAGATAAGCTGTTAATTCGGCTTCGTAGGTATGGATATTGTGCATACCAATGGCACTAAGATAATCTACCGCTGCACCAAGCGCGATCGCTTCCCCAATTGATGGCGTTCCGGCTTCAAACTTATGCGGTAAATCTGCATAAGTAGCATGGTCGAGAAATACATCGGCGATCATCTCCCCACCACCTAAGAAGGGAGGCATGGAACGCAGTAGGTCTAGCTTACCGTAGAGGAAGCCAATCCCAGTTGGGGCGCACATTTTGTGACCGGAGGCGACTAGCCAATCGCAGTCTACCGCTTGCACGTCTAACACCATGTGAGGTGCAGCTTGGCAAGCGTCAATTAAGACTTTGGCACCGTATTTGTGAGCGATTTCGGTTATCGATTTAACTGGGTTAATACATCCCAATGTGTTAGAAACATAAACGGTGCTAACCAGTTTGGTTTTGTCGGAAATTAGAGATTTGAAGTGTTCTAAATCAAAAATTCCGTCTGGCGTTAGTTCTACAAACTTCAGCACCGCGCCTGTTCTTTGCGCCACGAACTGCCAAGGAATTAGATTGCTATGGTGTTCCATTACGGAGAGGATGATTTCATCCTCTCGCTGCAAATTGTTCATTCCCCAACTGTAAGCGATTAGGTTAATCGCTTCTGACGCATTGCGGGTGTAGATAATTTCCTGGCGCGAAGCAGCATTTACGAAAGCAGCAACTTTGTCTCTAGCACCTTCGTAGGCGTCTGTGGCTTTGGCGCTAAGGGTGTGAACGCCCCGGTGTACGTTTGAATTGTACTGCTCATAGTAATCCCGAATGGCGTTTAGCACCGCTAGAGGTTTTTGGGATGTGGCGGCATTGTCTAGATAAACTAGGGGTTTGCCGTTGACTTCTTGGTGCAGAATTGGGAAATCTGCACGGACTTTATCGGCGAGTGTTCTATCTTTGGTAAGAGTCATGGGTAAAAAGGTAATGGGTAATTGATAATTGGTAATTGGTAACTGGTAAAAGTTATTTCTTCAAAATTACATTACTTATTACCGATTACCTATTCCAGACTATTCGAGGGTTCTACAAGCGACACATCGAGAGAGACTTGTTTGCAGAGATGCGATAGGAATCTGGTTGATAATTTCTATCGCAAAAGCGTCAACTAACAAGTTGTTAGCACTCACCTTGTCTAAACCACGACTTTGCAGGTAAAAGACTTCCTCATCATCCAACTGACTTACCGTGGCACCGTGAGTACATTTCACGTTATCGGCAATGATTTCCAGTTGGGGTTTGGTATCGACTCTCGCTTTAGGCGACAACAGCAAGTTACGATTTAATTGTCCCGCATCCGTCAATTGTGCTGCTTTGGCAACTAAGACTTTACCGTTAAATACGGAATGAGCCTTGTCAGCCACAATACACTTTTGTAATTGACGAGTTGTGCTGTGGGGATGGTTGAGAATAATCGCGCTGTGAGTATCGCCAATCTGTTCCCCAGAGATCATGGTTAAACCATTGAGGGTGGTTTCAGTTTGTTCGCCCAACTGATAAATTTCTAAGTTGTGGCGGGATATTTTGCCACCCAAACTGACTGCATTGCAAGTGTAGCGGCTGTTGCGGGATTGAGCGATCGCACTCTTGCCAATATGAAACGCTGCGCCACTATCTCGTTGAATCCGGTTGTGGCGAACTTCAGCGTTTTCTTCTACCCAAATCTCTGTAACCGTATTGATTAAATACGGATGAGTTTTATCTGCACACCAATCACCGACTGGCAGATAATCTTCTATCAGAGTTACTTGAGAGTTCGGTTCCGCGACAACCAAACAGCGTGGCTGAGAGAGAGTCGGGCGATCGCTAAAAGTAGATAGAAACAGCAAATGAATCGGTGTTTCAACTACCACATTTTTCGCTACCCACACTACAGCAGCATCCGTTAATCCTGCCGTATTTAGGGCGGTGAATACCTCATCAAAACCCTTTTGCTGGGCGAAATAATTACCGATGCGAGTGCGATAAGTGATTGGCAGTTGGGCTAAATTTCCGGCAAATATCCCATCTGGTAAATTAGAAACAGATGACAGCGCCGGTGCATAAACACCGTTCACGAAAACTAGACGACTTTCGGCTGCTTCTGCTAAAGTTAAGCCTTCAATTGCTGACTGGGGTACATCCGCAGATTTCGCAGCTTGGAAAGACAACTTCAAGAGAGGCGAGATGTCAGTGTTGCGCCACTCTTCATCGCGAGTTGTGGGAAACTTGAGGAGAGGTAGCCAGGAAGCCGCGCGATCGCGTAACTCTTGCAACCAGCCAACCATCTCTGGATCGAGTACCTGTAATTCTTGACTGCGAGACAAGTTTAACAACTCAACCAGCTTGGCATCTCGATTAGCCGCAGCAGACTTTAACCCAACTTCTTCTGGATTGGGAATAGAAGTTACTTGAATTGTCATTTTGCACCCACCTCAGCTGCTTCTTCTTCCCTTACCCACTCATAACCGCGAGATTCCAATTCCAACGCCAATTCTTTACCACCACTGGTAATAATTCGTCCGGCTTCCATGACGTGAACGAAATCTGGCACGATGTAATTAAGTAGTCGCTGATAGTGAGTAATCACCAGCATCGCATTCTCTGCATTTGCCAGCTGATTCACACCATCCGCCACAATCTTCAGCGCGTCAATATCTAACCCTGAATCCGTTTCATCCAAAATTGCTAACTTTGGTTCTAGCAGGGCCATTTGCAGAATCTCGTTTCGCTTCTTCTCACCACCAGAAAAACCTTCATTTACACTGCGGCTAAGGAAAGCAGGATTCATCTTTACCACATCCAGCTTTTCATGCACCAACTCATCAAAATCAAAAGCATCCAATTCCTCTAATCCCTCAGCCTTGCGGCGGGAATTATAGGCAACTCTGAGGAAATCCACATTACTAACGCCAGGAATTTCCAAAGGATATTGAAACGCCAAAAATATCCCAGCCCTAGCGCGTTCTTCTGCTTCCATTTCTAGAAGATTTTGACCTCGGAAAATTACCTCACCGCCCGTCACCTCATACGCCGGATGTCCAGCCAAAACCTTAGAAAAGGTGCTTTTGCCAGAACCATTTGGCCCCATAATGGCATGGATTTCTCCCGCCTTTACTTCCAGATTCAAACCCTTAAGAATCGGAGTTTCATCAACATTTGCCGTGAGATCCCGAACTGATAGGATCACCTCACTATTTTCAATAATCATCTTTCCTCTCTTGTTCCTTTGTGCCCTTAGCGTCTTCGCGGTTTTTATTCTATTTCAGCCTAAAGGTAGGCAATGCCCACCTTACCTTTGTGAGTAAAAAAATCAACCATAGATAAACACAAATAAACACGAATAATTTATCGGCGTTTATCTGTGTTCATCTGTAGTTTCATTTATCCCACACTGCCTTCTAACTTCATGCTCAACAACCTATCAGCTTCAACAGCAAATTCCATCGGCAGCTGATTAAACACATCCTTACAGAAGCCGCTAATCATCATCGAAATAGCATCTTCTGCGGAAATGCCCCGCTGCGAGAAAAAGAACAGCTGTTCTTCCCCAATTTTCGAGGTAGAAGCTTCATGTTCCACTTTCCCAGTGTTATTCTGCACCTGGATATAAGGGAAAGTATTCGCTTGGGCATTATCGCCAATCAGCATCGAGTCGCACTGAGAATAATTTCTCGCACCCTTTGCCTTGGGGCCAATTTTCACCAAACCGCGATAGCTATTTGCCGACTTACCCGCCGAAATTCCCTTGGAAATAATCGTGCTGCGGGTGTTCTTGCCGATATGCACCATCTTGGTTCCGGTGTCGGCTTGCTGCATATGATTCGTCAGCGCAACGGAGTAAAATTCACCCACAGAATTATCGCCAACTAACACGCAACTTGGGTACTTCCAGGTAATCGCGGAACCCGTTTCTACCTGTGTCCAAGAAATCTTGGAATTGACTCCCTGACACAGCCCGCGCTTGGTGACAAAGTTGTAAATACCGCCTTTGCCGTTTTCGTCTCCGGGGTACCAGTTTTGTACCGTGGAGTATTTAATTTCAGCGTTGTCGAGGGCAACGAGTTCCACCACAGCCGCGTGCAGCTGGTTGGTGTCAAACATCGGTGCTGTGCAGCCTTCCAGATATGACACAGAGCTGCCTTCTTCGGCAATAATTAGCGTGCGCTCAAACTGCCCCGTATCTCCGCTGTTGATGCGGAAGTAGGTGGAGAGTTCCATCGGGCATTTGGTGCCTTTGGGGATGTAGACGAAGGAACCATCGCTGAATACGGCTGAGTTGAGGGCGGCGAAGTAATTATCTGCTACTGGCACAACGCTGCCGAGGTACTTCTGCACCAGTTCGGGGTGTTCCCGCAAAGCTTCGGAGATGGAACAGAAGATCACGCCGTCTTTGGCTAGCTTCTCTTTAAATGTTGTGGCAACTGAAACACTATCAAAGATGGCATCTACGGCAACGTTAGACAACCGCTTTTGCTCTGAAAGCGAAATCCCTAGCTTCTCGTAGGCTTCTAACAAAGTTGGATCGACTTCATCTAGGCTACCCAGCTTTTTGGGCTTTTGCTTCGGCGCGGAGTAGTAGATGATGTCCTGGTAGTCAATAGCCGGATACTTGACATGAGGCCAAGTTGGTTCGGTCATTTTCAACCATTGCCGATAGGCTTTGAGGCGAAACTCTAGCATGAACTCCGGTTCTTCTTTCTTGGCGGAGATCAGGCGAACAACGTCCTCACTGAGACCGCGAGGAATGCTATCTGTCTCAATGTCTGTGACAAAGCCGTACTTATAGGGCTGATTGACTAAGGTTTTGACGCTAGCAGTCATAGAAAAAAGTGTTCTCGCGTGTTTGTTTCGGACAAATCTCTCAGGATGGCAGGCTCAGGGCATGGGCGTCCAGAGTAGATCGCCCAGTCAAACTGCAATTACAATAGTAAAACAACAGGCTTGTTGCTTTACTTAATTCTATTTTAAAATACTTTAGCAACATAGATGTTGTCAAAGTCCAGTAGGAATTTTACCGCAAGACGATGGCGATTACTCAGCAGCCTTCCACCAAACAGGACATCTTGCAACATTTACTGAAAACAGGTCAAGCCACGGCTCAGGAGCTGGCTGACGCCTTTGAGGTAAGTCCGCAGGCGATTCGGCGTCATCTGAAGGATTTGGAGACAGAAGGGCTAATCGTGCATCAATCGGTGCCTGCGGCGATGGGACGCCCGCAGCACGTCTACGAGCTGAGTCAAGAAGGGCGCGATCGCTTCCCCAGTCGTTACGGAGAGTTTGCCGTTGATTTCCTAGACACCTTGACAGAAACGCTCGGTTATGAGCAAGCAAGTACGGTGTTGCGAAAGCACTGGGAACGCAAGGCAATGGAATATCAAGTGAGGCTGGGAAAGGGAAATTTGCGCGATCGCGTTGCCAAATTAGTCGAACTCCGCAAAGCTGAAGGCTATATGGCAGAGTGGTATCCTCTGGAGGAAAACGATGCTCAATTTATATTGGTAGAACATAACTGTGCCATTTCCCACGTCGCCTCGTCTTTCCCCAGCGTTTGCGGACATGAATTAGAAATGTTTGCTGCTGCTCTGCAAGATTGTAAAGTAGAACGGACGCACTGGATTATTAACGGAGAACATCGCTGCGGCTATTTAATTAAGGAACAGTAACTAAAAATATTTATGACTCAACCACAGCAACCATCAGAACAGTTTTTAACCTACGAAGAAGCGGTTAAGGTAGATTCAGCACTGCTTCAAACTCATGAAAAATTTATAACAAGATTAACTATTTCATCCTTAAGAGTGTTGAAACACATCGCGGAAGAGTACGGTGTTGTTATTGAAGAGTTAACACCTGAGCAGATTATCACTTGGTTTGAGAAGGATTCAAAAATTAGGCGCGAACAGGGAAGCGATGCCGCATTTTTGAAGTGGTAAAAGGCTAAAAATGGCAGAGAATTTAACGTAATTATTGAGCGTGATTCTGAGGGATACTTTGTCGCTTCTATGCCAAATCTTCCAGGTTGTTATATACGAGCAAAATCTTTAGGTAAACTCATGGAACGTATTCGAGAAGCCATTGAGTTTTGTTTGGAAGTCGAGGAATAAACGGCAGAGTCGTTGGAATTTGTTAGCGTTCAAAGAGTTTTGATTTAGGGATGACTATAACTGCCGAGTTTGACGGGGCGCGAAGTGATAGCAGCCCTTGTTAGAGCTGGCGTTGAGGTAGTTAGGATGAGTGGAAGTCACCATTTCTTGATACATGATGACGAGCGATACTTCACTTTAGCCTGTGAGTTAATGCCAAGGGGAAATTAGTATATATAGCTCACTATAAAATTCATCTTAGTTTAAACTTCATCAATGCTTCGTAAATACTTACTCAAATCTTACTAAAAAGCTCGTGAAATTTCTGATATAAAACCCTTATCGAAGTAAAAATTTCACAATTACGAAAAGCGCAAGGTAAGGCTAACATGGGATTCCTGAAAGAGCTAGGCGGTTTTGCAGGTAAGGTAGTGGGCGGAGTTATTGGCGGTGGAGTGGAAGCTGTGGGAACAGTTGTGGATAGCACCTTTCTCAAGGAGGTAGGGCAAGGAGTTTACCAGGCGACTGTTGCATCGGGAGAGATGGTGGGAAGTTTAGCTGATAGTGCAGTTACCACAGTTCATGGAATTGCTACCGACGACAGCGAGAAGGTCAAAGAGGGTCTTGGCGAAGCTGGGCGTGTAGTTAAGATTACAGCTACAGGAGTTGGACGAACAATCTCACACACTGCCAGCAATGCAGGACAGGTGGTTAATGGTGTACTTAACAATGACTTAGAATCAGCTGGTCACGGTGCTAAAGAACTCGCTAAGACTGTCTTGATCAGTACGCTTGCTATTGGGATCGGAGACGTACTCTTGGATATAGGCGGTGAACCAGTTTTTGCTGCTGAAGTGGTAGGCGACACAGTAGAAACTGCTAGAGACATAGTCAGTTATACCGAGGTTGCATTCCTCGAAGATGTTTCGGAAGGGGAGTCTAATGTCCACCAAGTTGATCCTCACTGGGTTAATGATTATGACCGAGCAGATGGAACCCATGTTGAGGGATATTGGCGTGATGGTGACGATAACACTTCTACTAATCTAAGCACAGAGCAGGGGGGCGGGTACTTGCGTAGTAACCCAACGGTCTAACTACCACTGACAATAAGCTTTACTTCCTCCTAGTTCATACATTCGTTATTCCAATGCAGCCTTTAATAAAGGTCAGATTTGGAGCTGTTCATCCAAGTACGAGCGTCATGAAAATTTCATGGCGTTCGCACGTCACCCTTCCATCAGGTTAGTAACAGCTTAGCTGCTTAAATCTTCTCCTTCACCTCTAAATAAATTAAGAATGGCGCACAAGGCTGTAGCTAATTCTTGCAGGTAAGAATTGTTCAAATGACCTAGCACTTTAATTATTCTGGATTTATCTACCACTCGAATCTGTTCGCAAAGTATCACTGAATCTTGGTTTAAGCCGCCAACCCCCGCGGGAACGAAAACGTGAGATGGCAAAAGCGCACGACGAATCTTCGTCGTACAAGGGGCAATGATAGTATGAGGGCTGACCGCATTAGCTCGATCGATCTGTACAATTACAACAGGTCTTATCCCTGCCTGTTCTGTCCCTATTACCGGGTTAAGATCGCATAAAACTACATCTCCCCGTACGATCGCTACCACTGGATTTCTCCACGCGATAGACGTTCCTCATAATCTTCTAAATTAGACAGATAATCGGAAAAATCTGATTCAGCGATTTCCATATTCTCGGTAAGCTGCATCGAGAATGAAGAGCGCTCGCTGTCTTTTTTCATCTGCAAAAAGTCTATAAAATCGTTGACTTCTTGGACAACTGACTCTGGAAGTTGGCGAATCTTAGCTATGGTTTCGTCATACACAGTCATTTTTATTTCCTTAGTGCCTTCACTTCATCATAGAAATAATTTAATTGTATTGGGATGATCGCTCTCAACTCACCTCAGTGAAAACTAGCTTAGAATGTGACTACTGCGCGATCGCAACCAAAAAGGTGGAGGACGAAGCAAGTAGCAGTGAGTCAATAAATCGGATACTGGCTGAAACTGGGATGACTAAGGACGAATTCGCTGATATTTTCGATACAAGTAAGCCGTTTCCCTATGATTCTGATAGTTGACGCTAAACTCTTTGAGGCTAGATAAGGGTGCGCGTAAAAACATCATTATCCCAAAGGTGGTTGTATCCTTAACTCAGATAATCGGAGAAAACTACCTTGAGTCTAAAGCTTTATTTCCTCCGCCACGGACAGACAGACCGCAGCCGAGATAATGTTTTCTGTGGTTCCATAGATCCAGATTTGACCCCAGATGGTGTAGAGATGGCAAAAGCTTTTGCTGTTGCTTACCGTTCCCTACCCTGGAATGCTATTTTTTGTAGTCCGATGCGGCGTACCGTAGCAACTGCAAAACCGCTGTGTGAAGCTGTGGGGATGCAGATGGAATTGCGGGACGGTTTGAAGGAGATTAACTATGGCAATTGGGAAGGAAAAACTGTAGAAACAGTTGACCGGGAGTATCACGATGATTATATTCGCTGGACTGCCGATCCCGCTTGGTATCCGCCGACTGAAGGAGAATTAGCGGTAGCGATCGCTCACCGTTCGTTACAAGTGATTGAAGAAATCAAGCAGCGGTTTAGCAACGGCAATGTTTTGATTGTTGCACACAAAGCGACTATCCGGATTATGCTCTGTAGCTTGCTAGGAATTGATGTCGGACGCTTTCGCTTTCGCTTGGGATGTCCCGTGGGTTCGGTCAGTATAGTGGAGTTTGGCGCTCATGGCCCATTACTTCATGCTTTAAGCGATCGCATTCATTTGGATGAGCGTTTGCGTACCTTACCCGGTACATGATTTGTTTGTAAATTATCTAGCGATGTTCGTAATCGCAGCTATACAAACAAAGTCTGCTTTCGCAGATAGCATTAAAACCTACGTAGGTATGTTTCGTCTGTATAGCCGCGATTTCTCTTCGTCAAGGCAGATTAATGTAAGATATTTTATCGATGATTCCTACTATTTCTACAGTTCCCATTCAGCAACTTGCTTCAGGCGATCGCTTATCAATTCAAGTTTATAAATTCATCAGTGCTAACCCTGGCAAAAAAGCATATTTGCAAGCCAATCTACATGGTGCGGAAATTGTTGGTAATGCAGTTATTCACCAACTAATCGAGTTTTTAATCACGCTCAATGATACCCAACTCAACGGTGAAATTTGGCTGGTTCCTGTCTGCAATCCAATTAGTACCAATCAGCGGACTCATTACTTTTCTACAGGTCGATACAATATATTTGATGGGAAAGACTGGAACCGTATTTTTTGGGACTATGAAAAAGAATGTGAAAATTTAGAAAAATTTGCCAAATTTCACATCAATCTTGGAATTGATACTATACAGAACGAATATCTTAAACGTATTAAAACAAGTTTTGACAAACTTTTAGAAAAAATTAACTCTTCCAGCGGAGCGCCTTTTAACGAACGATATCGCTATCAGCTACAATCTTTATGTTTGGATGCTGATTATGTAATCGATATTCATAGCTCGTCGAATCAAGCGATAGATTACTTATATGGCTTCCACCGTAGAGAAGAAAGTGCCAAGTATTTTTTACTTGACCATGAAATTTTACTAAATGAATATGATGGAGATGCTTTTGATGAAGCTTTCCTAAAGCCTTGGTTAGCGTTGGAAAATCAGCTAGAAACTTTAGGGAAATCGATAGTCTTTGATAAAGAATCTTGGACGCTAGAACTGGGTTCGGGAATGCAAATGAATCCAGAATCAGTAGAAAAAGGAGTCCAAGGCATCAAAAATTACTTAGCCCAGAAAGGTATTTTATCGATTCCCGAATTTCCTTTGGCGCAAACAGCATTCCACAAAGTAACTTTTATTTCAAAAAGCAATCTAAAAAAATATTATGCGCCTAGCGGAGGGATGATCCAATCGAGAGTCAAACTAGGTGCTTCAATTGAGGCTGGGGAAAGACTTTATCAAATTCTTAGCTTTAATAAACAGGAATTACCAAAATTAATTGATGTTTGTGCGGAGAATGCTGGTTTAGTCTTTGATATTTCGACCAATCACGCAGTTAACGAAGGAGAGTATGTATTATCAGTGATGTAGGGGTTTTTAAAAACGCAAACATCATGGAAGATGGGACGACGACAAACGCAGCAATTAATAAAGGCGAGGGAAATATCCTAGACGAGTCAGCATTTTTTAGCATTCCGAAAGCACCGGAAGGATATAAGTCGGGCTTTATTGGGATTATCGGACGCCCCAACGTGGGTAAGTCTACATTGATGAACTATATGGTGGGGCAAAAAATTGCCATCACTTCGCCAGTGGCGCAGACGACGCGCAACCGACTGCGGGGTATCCTGACGACGCCAGAGGCGCAGATGATTTTTGTCGATACTCCAGGAATTCACAAACCGCACCACCAGTTAGGGGAGGTGTTGGTGAAAAATGCCCAGATTGCCATTGAGTCGGTGGATTTGGTGCTGTTTGTGGTGGATGGAGCGGTAGACTCTGGAGGAGGCGATCGCTATATTGTCGATATCCTTAGCCGCACGAAGACGCCTGTAATGTTGGGGATGAATAAAATCGACCTGAGATCCTCAGATTCCCAACAAATTGATGAGAGTTATACGCAGCTAGCTGAACCCTACAACTGGCCGATTGTGAAGTTCTCAGCCCTTACGGGCGAGGGAGTTGAGGCGTTGCAGCAATTACTAAGCGATCGCCTAGAACCAGGGCCATACTATTATCCTCCTGATTATGTTACCGACCAGCCGGAACGCTTCATCATGGGGGAACTGATTCGAGAACAAATTTTGCTGCTAACCCGCGAAGAAGTTCCCCACTCAGTCGCCGTTACGATTGACATGGTGGAGGAAGAACCAACGATTACTCGCCTTCTGGCGACTATCTACGTTGAACGCGACTCCCAAAAGGGGATTGTGATTGGCAAAGGCGGAACGATGCTCAAAGCGATTGGTAGTGCCGCCCGAGAACAAATCCAAAAGTTAATTGCGGGGAAAGTTTATCTGGAGTTATTTGTGAAAGTGCAGCCGAAATGGCGGCAGTCTCGACTACATTTAGCAGATTTGGGGTACAGGGTGGAACAGGAATAAACCGCAAAGACGCGAAGGACACGAAGGAAGAAAGAGAAGAAGAAAACTCTTCTTTTTCTTCCTTCGCGCTCTATAGCGCTAACGCGCATGGCTCCGCTAGTGCGTCTTCGCGGTTCCTCAAATCCCCAAACGTTGATAAATCTCGTCTAAATGCTGCAAATGATGCTGCGGAGCGAAACACGCCTCAACTTCTTCTGAAGAAAGATGCTGTGTAACGCGGCTGTCTTTAGCAATCAAATCGTGGAAATCGCCATCGGTTTTATTCCACGCTTGATGAGCGCAAGACTGCACCGTTGCATAGGCGTCCTCGCGGCTCATTCCTTTTTCTACCAGAGTGAGCATGACTCGCTGGCTGAAGACAACGCCGCCGTAGCAATTCATATTCCGTTCCATGTTTTCGGGATAAACCAGCAGGTTTTTCACCAAATCGGTTATTTCCGCTAACATGAAGTGCGTTATGGTGCAGGAATCGGGCAGGATCATCCGCTCCACGGAACTGTGAGAGATATCTCGTTCGTGCCAAAGGGCGACATTTTCCAAAGCTGCAACAGCATGACCCCGGACAACTCGTGCCATCCCTGTCAGTCGCTCCGAACGAATCGGATTGCGCTTGTGCGGCATCGCAGAGGAGCCTTTTTGTCCCTTAGAGAAGAATTCTTCGACTTCTAGGACATCCGTGCGTTGCAAGTTGCGAATTTCGACCGCAAATCGCTCAATTGAGGCAGCCACTAAAGCCAAAGTTTGTACAAAATCGGCATGGCGATCGCGCGAAATTACCTGCGTCGATGCTGTATCCGGTTCAAGCCCCAGTTTTTGGCAAGCGATCGCTTCAACTCGCGGCTCAATATTGGCGTAGGTTCCGACCGCACCGGAAATCTTGCCAACGGCAATTTCTTTGCGAAGACGCTGAAGGCGATCGCGGTTTCTCAATACTTCTGCCAACCATCCCGCCAGCTTAAAGCCAAACGTAATCGGTTCCGCGTGAATGCCGTGCGATCGCCCAATCATCACCGTACTTTTATGCTGCTGCGCCTGCTGGCGAATTGCTGCGATCAAATCTTCCACCCCTGCCAGCAACACATCCAAGCTGGCTACCAGTTGCAGCGCCAAAGCTGTATCCAGCACATCCGAACTGGTTAATCCCAGGTGAATATAGCGCCCCGCGTCGCCTACATATTCATTGACGTTTGTCAAGAACGCGATCATATCGTGGCGGACTTCAGCCTCAATTTCTAGCACCCGCTTCGGGTCAAAATTAGCCTTCGCCTTAATTTCCTCTACCGCCTGGGTTGGAATATAACCCAGTTCAGCTTGGGCTTCACAGACTGCAATTTCAACCTGGAGCCACGTCTTCAGTTTATAGGTGTCAGTCCACAGGTTGCCCATCTCAGGCAACGTATAACGCTCGATCACAGCAAGTGTCGCAGAATACAACCGTTTTATTGTACAACTGACGGTCAGATATGCCGCGACTCAAAAAATGCTTCTTGTCGAAAAATCCCTAATTTGATTTATTAAGGAGTTAAGGATGACTTGTAATTTTCTCAATTTGAATTCTTTATCTGTCTTTTTAGTCACCTCGGTAACAGTAACAGCAATTATCAGTACTGCACCTTTAGTAGCGATAGTAGCGATCGCCGATCCATCAGAAAATTACCAGGCGCAGGGTAGCAATTCTAACAAGGCGATCTCGCACTACGCACGAGGGATTACTCTTTATGACAAAGGAGATAAGCAAGGAGCCATTGAGGAGTTTAACCAGGCACTTCAGCTTAATCCTAATTATGTTGCAGCTTACTTATATCGAGGTAAGTCCCGCCAGGATTTAAAAGATTATCAGCAAGCAATTGAGGATTACAACCAAGTAATTCAGCGCAACCCTAATTATGTTTTAGCTTACTTAGAGCGAGGTACTTCCCGTACATTTCTGAGAGACTATCAGGGAGCAGCAGAAGACTATAGTCAGGCAATCCGCCTTTCCCCAATGAATTTCTTTGCCTACGATTATCGAGGATTGGCTCAGCAACGGCTTGGAAATTATCAAGAATCAATCAAAGACTTCGATCGAGCTATCGAAATTAATCCTGATTATGCCTACGGTTATTACGACCGAGGAATTTCTCACCGCAGTTTAGGAGACAAGAAAAAGGCATTTGAGGATTTTCAAAAAGCTGCTAACTTGTTTCAGCGGCAAGGAAATAAAGAACAGTATCAAAACCTGCTGGAAGAAATTAATAAACTAAGATTGTAATGCATGTTTTGTGCCTTTTTCAGGGCGGAAACTCATCTTAATTACTGCATTCTATTGAATGTGCAATACTAAATTGCTGCGGCAACATAATGGGTCTTGAGGTCTTCATCTCCGTTGAAATGGCAAAATTAAGGTTAATTCAAAAAAATGCGATTGCTAACCTCCCTTTACCACTACTTCTTTATCTATAAATCTGTTCGTTCGTGCTGGTAATCGTCGCGCACAAATCACTTCATTGTTAACAGAAACAATCTCTAGCCCCCTTCTGGCTTGCGACAGATGATGGCATGAGGACACTCCTGTTCGATGATGACTTGGATGATGTTCCAATCTCCACCTGCAAGCCCGCAGGACATACCAGAAGGAATATAAACCGGAAGAGCATTCTCGGTTGACCAATCATTAACTTGCTTCAGTCCCGTCCGCACCGCTTCATAGTCAGTGTAGATAATACCTTGAGCAGGCTTAGCACGACCATAATTCCACTGTCCTGCCAAGTTGCAAACGTATAAGGGTGCATCTGTGACCTTAACAAATTGCACCATTCCTAGTTGCCATCGCTCCTTATACTTGCGATAGTCTTTGTAGACAATAGGCCAGCGATTGCGAATTTGTAGAGCCAAACCTGCTCCCATGCGTCCCTGACAATTCACCTGATGACAGATAACGCCACGCTCTACTTCAAGAATGTCCTGGCTTATTGTTTCCATATCACTGCATTCTATCTATCGTGCGGTACTGAATGGCTTCGGCAACGTGGTGGGTTTTGAGGTTTTCATTACTAGCTAAATCGGCAATAGTACGCGCTACTTTTAAAATGCGATCGCTGGCTCTTGCGGATAATCCCAATTTGCGAATAGCGGCTTCTAATAAGTGGCGAGAAGCATCATCTAGTTGACACCATTGCCGCAAATGACCACTTTGCATCTGAGCATTGCAACGCACCGATGGATCGCCTTTAAATCGAGTATGAGCGCGATCGCGTGCTGTTTCTACTCGTTCCCTTACAGGTGCTGATTCTTCCCCAGTCGGTTGTTGCGTAATTTCCTCTGGCTTGAGGCGATTCACTGCCACTTGCAAATCGATCCGATCCATCAAAGGGCCAGAAAGCTTTGCCCAGTATTGTTCTCGCTGTCGAGGGGAACAGGTGCAAGCTTGAATCGTATCGCCAAAATAACCGCACGGGCAGGGATTGGTACTGGCAACTAAAGTAAACTGAGCCGGAAACATGACCGATTGGCGAGTGCGGGAGATGGTAACAAAGCCATCTTCAAGCGGCTGACGCAAGAATTCCAGCACATCTCGCTTAAATTCTGTCAGTTCGTCCAGAAATAAAACGCCCCGATGCGCTAAAGATATTTCTCCCGGACGCGGAAAACTACCGCCACCGACCAGGGAGGGGCCAGAAGCGGAGTGGTGAGGACTGCGGTAAGGGCGATCGCTTACTAGCGATCCTCTATTCTTAAGTAACCCTGCAACCGAGTGAATTTGAGTTACTTCCAAGGCTTCGTCAAAGCTTAATGGCGGTAATATTCCCGGTAAGCGCCGCGCTAGCATCGTCTTCCCACTTCCCGGTGGTCCGACAAATACTAAGTTATGTCCACCAGCCGCCGCAATTTCTAGGGCACGGCGAGCAAAGCTTTGTCCTTTTACATCCTTTAAGTCTGCACTGCTGAAGTGGGTTTTGGCTAACTCCTCTCTACCATCCACCTGCACTGGCGAATAACGCTCTGGCTCATTGAGAAAATCAGCCACTTGGGACAGATTTTTGAAACCGTAGACGGCTAGACCTTTGACAACTGCGGCTTCCCGCGCATTATTTGCTGGAACAACTAAACCAGCGATTCCCATTCGTTGGGCAGCGGCGGCAATTGGCAGCACCCCGGCAACCGGACGAAGACTTCCATCTAGGGAAACTTCCCCTAAGAATAAATAATCTCCTAACAACTGGGCACTCACCTGCTCAGACGCCGCCATGATACCCACACTGATGGGCAAATCAAAGCTGGGGCCTTCCTTTCGTAAATCCGCCGGGGTCAGATTTATCACAATTTTTTTCATCGGAAAGGCATAACCCGCATTCTTCAGTGCCGCCTTCACCCGTTCTTTCGACTCCTGAACTGCGGTGTCGGGCAATCCCACCAGCACAATTCCTGGCAATCCTCCCGATACATCGACTTCAACCCCCACCTTCACCGCATCGATACCGACGATAGATGCACTCCAAACCCTAGCCAACATGGCAATCTCGCCCCACTTTTGTTTGATAATGCTGTTGATGTTCGCCCTAATCCAAACCCGGTTTCTGAATGAAAACGGGTTTGTAACAAGTTTTATGAGAAGCCAACCAACAGAATCTTTTATTAGAGTTCCCGCGATCACGCTTAGCTTTATCGTCCGGGCTTAAAATGGCTGCAAGCACAGCTAATCACCGAAATAACCAAGCAACATGAGTGAAACGACAGAAACCATCTTCAGCAAGATAATCCGCCGCGAAATCCCCGCAGACATTGTGTATGAGGATGACCTGGCACTTGCCTTTAAAGACATTCAACCCCAAGCCCCCGTTCACATTCTCGTGATTCCCAAGCAGCCGATTCGCCAGCTTGCTGATGCCGATTCTCAGGATCGCGACCTCCTGGGTCACTTGTTACTGATTGTTAAGAATGTTGCAGAAAAAGCCGGACTCGACAACGGCTACCGCGTTGTCATTAACACCGGCTCGGATGGGGGGCAAACCGTACCCCATCTACATTTGCACATTCTGGGCGGACGCCAGATGAAATGGCCTCCAGGCTGAATCAGGAAGCCGAAAAAATTTTTGTTGAAAAAGCTTTACAAAACTCAATAGATGAGTTAATCTTGAAAACAAGGTAGAGAAATTACTACCTCGAACCTAGAAAATTCAAAGCAATCATAAAAACATGACCACAACCTTACAAAGACGCGAAAGCGCCAACGTATGGCAACGGTTTTGCGATTGGGTTACATCAACCGACAACCGCCTGTATGTAGGCTGGTTCGGCG